>JARFQH010000087.1 GCA_029287875.1 Desulfobacteraceae bacterium
TTTTTACTTCAGACTGAGTTGAAGCTCTATCTCTGCAATCATTATAGCCTTCCTTCTGATTCCACATCTCCGCTGCAGATATCTTAGCAACAATTTTGCGAAACCTTTCGGAGGTTCACCATGGGTGCTGAAGGGTTTAAACGAAAAATCACAGCGATCATGAGTTCCGACGTTGTCGGCTACAGTAAACTCATGGGTGATGATGAGGCAGCCACTGTTAAGACTCTGGAGGTTTATAAGAGCGTAATGTCTGCGCTCATTGATCAGCATCGTGGCAGGGTTATTGATTCCCCCGGTGACAACATGCTCTCCGAGTTCGCCAGTGTCGTGGATGCGGTGCAATGTGCCGTTGCGATTCAAAAAGAGTTGAATTCCAGAAATGCTGAATTACCGGAAAATCGAAAAATGCGGTTTCGTATCGGCATTAACCTTGGTGATGTCATCCAGGAAGAGGATCGAATATACGGGGATGGCGTCAACATTGCCGCTAGGCTGGAGGCGCTGGCTGACCCTGCTGGGATCTGTGTCTCTAAAACAGCCTTCGACCATATCGAGACCAAGTTGCCTCTGGGATATGAGTTTCTGGGTGAACAGGAGGTCAAGAATATCGCAAAACCGGTAGGGGCTTATCGAGTGGTTATGGAGCCGAGGGTAACTGTTGCTGATGTAAAGGAAAAGGAAGAGGAAAAGGTAATTCCATTTTGGCGACGGAAAGCTTCAATCACCGGTGCACTCGCAGTACTTGCCATAATCATTGGTGTAACGGTTTGGCAGTTATATTTACGCCCTCCACCGATTGAGCCTGCATTGATAGAGAAAATGCCGTTTGCCTTGCCTGACAAGCCGTCTATTGCGGTATTACCATTTGATAATCTAAGCAGCGACCCTGAGCAGGAATATTTCAGTGACGGCCTCACTGACGAGATTATCGCAGTACTTAGCAAGGTTCCGAAGCTATTTGTGATTGCTCGAAACTCGACATTCACGTACAAAGGTAAACCCGTAAAGGTCCAGCAAGTTAGCGAGGAATTAGGTGTTCGATATGTTCTGGAGGGGAGTGTTAAAAAGGCCGGAGACAAGATAAGGATAACAGCCCAGTTGATTGATGCTCTTTCGGGGCATCACTTATGGGCCGAACAGTATGACCGAAAGCTGGACGATATATTTGCCGTTCAAGACGAGATCACAAAAAGTATCATAACGGCCATGCAAGTAAAGCTGACTGTGGGCGAGCAAGCCCGATCTGCTGCAAGAGGCACAAATAACCTTGAGGCCTATCTAAAGTACTTGCAGGCAAATGAATATATTCAACAGGGAAATATTGAGAGTTACGCTTTGGCAAGGAAATTGGCGGAGCAAGCCATTGCCTTGGACCCGGAATATGCGGCGGCTTACGGAGTTCTATCTCGACTCCACATTGGTGATTTTTGGTTTGACGCGAGCAAATCCCAAGAACAGTCTTTGACTGAGGCCATAAAGTTGTTACAAAAAGCTATCGATTTGGACGATAGTTATGCTGAAGCCCATAGTCTTTTAGGTTGGGTATTTTCACATAAAGGGCAGCATGACAAAGCCCTCGCCCAAGTTCAAAAAGCTGTAACACTCGATCCCAATTCGGCTGAATCACATTTTAGACTGGCTAAGGTGCTTAATTTCTCGGACAGGAACGAAGCGGCCATTCTGGAATATAAGATAGCGATAAGACAGAATCCTATCCCGCCGAGTATTTACTTTTGGAGTTTAGGATTGGCTTACGCCGAGACGGGGCAATACGATGAAGGAATTGCCTGGTGTGAAAAAGCGATTAATTGGGAGCCTGATTCTCTGTTCGCTCGTATAATGATGGCCGTGGTTTATAGTTGGTCAGGACGGGATGCGGAAGCTCGAGCTGAAGCCGCTGAATTGCTTAGGATAAATCCCAACTTTTCACTCGAAAGATTTGCTAAAAGGGCCACACCTAAGCTTGTTGATGCGCTACGGAAAGCGGGTCTGAAATGAAGTTAACATAAAAATACTTCCTAAACAGTGCCCAAGCGGCCGGTGTTCAATCGTCGTTTTCGAATTCTCTCAAGGTAATCTCGGTAAAATATCTGTATCCAGCCACTGGTTACCGGATCACCAGTCGTAGAGGATTTCCCAGTGGGATTGGAAGGAGGGGTCAATAAGACTGTAGCGGTAGGACATGGTTTTGCCGGAACCGGGCCCCTGGCTGCTGTCTTCTTTCCAGTACCGCAGAGAAACGGCTGGAACCAGATCCGCTATCGGTTTCTCACCCTGTGGATCGGCTGATTCCGGAAGCCAGGTTTCCTTCTCCTCGATCACCTTCCAGACCGTTCCGTAGCGTTTGCTGCGGACCCTTTCCCCTACGCGGGGCAGGTCCATTTTGCCCCGCAACTCTTTGAACCGGTAGGCTGAGCGCTCGCTGTGATCCAGTACTTTTTCACCGACGAGCATGATGCCGACGGCGCCGAGGGGAGCGGTGAGCAGAATCGAGAGGACCGCGACGGCCAGAATGACTTCTCCGGCCGGTATTCCGGCCGCCAGGGGTACGGCGCCGATGGCGGCCTGCACCGTGGCCTTGGGAATGTACGCTACGACGCAAAACAGTTTTTCCTTGACGGTCAACGGGGTGCCGATCAGCGACAGATAGGTGCCGATACTGCGAAAGACGAGTCCCGCAAGGATGACGGCGGTACCGGCCAGTCCGGCATCCCAGGCCACGTGAATGTTGACCTGGGCGCCTACCAGCACGAAAAGCAGCAGTTCGGCGAAGACCCACAATTTCTTTAATTTCTGAGAGATCAGGTGGGCAATCGGTTCGGATTTTTCAAGGATTACGAAACCGATGGCCATCACCCCCAGTAGGCTCGCAACCGGGACCCATCTTTCGGTGACACTTTCCAGCCAGGTCAGAAATATGGCGACTCCAAGGACCACGATGGTGCGTTTGGGCGGCCGCCAGTCATACTTTTGGAAGAGTTTCAGCAAGACAAAGCCCGGCACCAGGCCCACTGCGATTCCCAGCACGATGCTCACGGGGATCTGGGCCAGTTTGGCCCAGATGTGGACATCGCCGACGCCGTACATTCCCAAAAAGATGGTGAACAGCACGATCACGAAAACATCGTCCACCGACGAGGCCCCCAGGACCAGCGTGGGGATGCCTTTACCGGTTCCCCGACCGCGGTCCATGAAATCGATCATCAGCGGCACCACGACGGCCGGGGAAACGGCGCCCAGAACGGAACCGAGCAGCGCCGCATCCAAAAGGCTGATTCCCAGTAGGCGGGGTGCAACCCACATCACGCCCAGGATTTCGAAAATCGCGGGTACCGCACTCATGAGCAGCGCCGCCCGCCCGACCCGGTTCAAGGTGTCGCGACGCAGTTCGAAACCGGCCCGCAGTAGGATAACGATCAGGGCGATCTTGCGAAAATCACCGGAAACCGCCATCGTGGCGGGTGAAATCAGGTTGAGGACATACGGTCCCACGAGTACGCCTACCAGCAGCATGCCGACCAGGCCGGGCAACTTCAGACGCCGGAACAGGTAGTCGCCGCCCAGGCCCAGAAGTATAATCAATGCGATGCTGAAAGCCATGTCGGCTTCACCTCCACTCACGAAAACGATTTCAACCCCGATGTGAAACTTAAAAGACGGTCGCCGACGGCTGCACTCGGCTATCTCCGATGTTTCGGCTCGGTTAGAATGCTTGTGGCCTTGTTCGTCATTCTTTGGGAGACGGCGTTTTATCCTGTTCCGCGGCGCTGGCAATCTGCAGCATGTCGGCGAGTTTGCCGATTGCCCACAGGATTTTGTCGACTTCAAGGGGATCCATCAGGCGGATTTGTTCGATGAAATGATCCTGCAGGGCTTTGGGGGCCTGCTTGATAAAACGTTTTCCCTCGTCGGTGACCTCTACGTGAATCTGCCGTCGGTCCCGGCTTTGCCTGACGCGCCGCACCAGGTTGCGCTTCTCGAGACGGTCGACGATTCCGGTTACGGTCGAGTTGTTGAGATGCAGCGAACGGGTGAGTTCCCCTAGGGAGATCGATTTGTTGTCGCAGATTTCACGGAGGCAGACCAGCTGCGGCACCGTGATGTTGTAGTTGTCCTGGATGAACTTGGAGTGAACGGAGAGTTCACGGGCGATGTGCCGCAGGCCACTGACGATTTTCGGGATGGGATCCACCTTATTCGCTCTCAATTGTAAGCATGATTTTCTGAAAGGATGGCCGAACGGCCGAGTTCTCGATTAGTCGCCGTCGGTCCGCTATCGCCCTCATCTGCTTAGGGCTCGCTTAAAAATTACTTACAACATCTATTTTATGAATCGATGGACTTAGTTCCAACTCACTGGGTGATGACATAACTTCACAAAAAGTTCAATCGGTTAAATTATTTTAAGGCCGCGGCTAAGAAATAATGACACAAAATTTCGCCTGATTTTGGTTCGTCTACAAGGCACATGCGCCGGCGCCTATCAGGATATGTGCCGGTGGATGTAAGGTGATAGACGGGTCAAAAGACAAGCAAGACGGGGAATTATCTCCTGCTGCGGTCCCTATAACCGGCGGACGTTTCAATGTCAGGAATCGGCCACGCCTGGGCTTGACAAATAAAGCCGGATCATATATTTTGCATACAAAATATTTCAACTGAAAATAATTTTTTGGCTCGTATATTTTGCAAAGAAAAGGATATTGAGTATGCCCGACACCCGGAAAATTGGAAAAGAAAAGTTTCGCCTTTACAACCGCAAAAATTTTCGGTCAATCGGCCAACTGACGTCAATACCTCGAGAAGTCACAAGAGGCATCGACATTGCGGCGGCCGTTTTTCCGTTTCGCGTCAACAACTACGTTGTGGATGAGTTGATCGACTGGCAAAAGGTCCCGGATGATCCGATATTCCGGCTGACCTTTCCGCAACGCGGCATGCTGGAAAAAACGGACCGGGAAGGCATCGAACGGTTGTTCGCCGTCAACGCCCCACAGTCTGATATCAGACGGGCTGCCGAGCGCATCCAGATGAGGCTCAACCCCCATCCGGCCGGACAGTTGCAATTGAATGTGCCGGTCGAAAACGGTAAGGTGTACAACGGGATGCAGCACAAGTACCGGGAGACCGTGCTTTATTTCCCCAGCCATGGTCAGAATTGTCATGCCTATTGCTCCTACTGTTTCCGCTGGGCGCAGTTTGCCGGCATCGATGGACTGAAGTTCATGAACAAGCGGCCGCAAGACCTGGCCGAATACCTCGACCGCCACCCGGAAGTGACGGACGTCCTTTACACCGGTGGGGATCCGCTCACCATGAGCACCCGGCTGATCCGGCGCTACGTCGCGCCACTGCTCGATCGAAAACGCGAGGGTCTGTCTACCATCCGCTTCGGCTCCAAGGCGCTGGCTTACTGGCCCTACCGCTTCCTCACCGACCGTGATGCGGACGACCTCTTGAGGCTCTTCGAGCAGATTGTCGCCGGAGGGCTGCACCTGGCCATAATGGCCCATTTCAGTCACCCACGCGAATTGGAAACACCGGCAGTCCAGGCGGCCATCAAGCGCATTATCGCTACCGGGGCTCAGATCCGCTGCCAGGCGCCGCTGGTTCGGCATGTAAACGACAAGCCGGAGATATGGAGCGACATGTGGCGAAAACAGGTCACCCTCGGCGCCGTGCCGTATTACATGTTCGTCCCGCGCGACACCGGTCCTCAGCATTATTTCGAGGTACCGCTGGGCGACGCATTTCGCATATTTTCCGAAGCCTACCGGAGCGTGTCCGGTCTCTGCCGAACGGTGCGGGGGCCCTCCATGTCGGCGACGCCCGGAAAAGTGCTGATTGACGGCATTACAGACATCGGCGGGGAGCGGGTTTTCGCCCTCAAGTTCATTCAGGGGCGAGAGCCCGAATGGGTCAACCGCATTTTCTTTGCCCGCTATGACGAGACCGCTGTTTGGTTGGATGACCTGCGGCCGGCGTTCGGTGAGAAGCAGTTTTTCTTCAAGCCTGCCTTAAGGCTCTTGAAGTCCGTACATAGCGAACGGTTTTCTCAACGACAGAAAGTGGGCACCGAAGAAGCCGCCCTGGAGTGCGCCTGATGGCCCTGTAAGGTGCAATTACACTTTTAGTGCGGAAATAAAATTTCCATTCACCGTGGCGACCCGAAGGACCTTGAGTGATCAGAATCCACCGCCATTTCGCTCCCGGTTGATTCCTGAAATTTCCACCCACCGCCGAGGGCCTTGTAGAGTCGCACAAGGTTCGAGGTCACCGTCCCTTCGCTGCGGGCCAGTTCATCCTGAAGGGAGAGCAGGGAGCGCTGAGCGATCAAGACGTTGTTGAAATCAACCAAACCCGCTGCATACTGGTCCTGTGCCAGCAAGACCGCCCGCTGGGCGGCGGCAGCGGCCGCCTTCAACGATTCCCGCCGGAGCTGTTCCTGGGCGTAAGCCACCAGGGCATTTTCCACTTCTTCCAACGCCAGGAGGATCTTGGATCCATAGTCATTCAGTACCTGTTCCCGCAGAGCGGACTGGAATTCGATGCGCTGGCGGGCGGCCCCTGCGTCGAATACGTTCCAGAGTATGCTGGGACCGATGAGCCACGCTCGGCTGGTTGAATTGAACAGGTCACCGGCTGAAAGGGATTCGAGTCCGATGGTACCCGTCAGAAAGAACTTGGGATAAAGATCGGCCGTGGCTAAACCGATTCGAGCCGTCTGCCCCGCCAGCAGTCGCTCGAAACGGCGCACGTCGGGCCGATGTAACAGGGTATCTGCGGGCACGCCCACGGCCACTGTTAGAGGCGGCACGGGGATGGGCCGGGGTTCGACCAACTCCCGGTTGACCGCACCCGGCTGTTCTCCCAGCAGCACCGACAGGCGATTGTTGGCTGCCGCCAGGCCGGTCCTCAGGCTCGGAATTTGGGAGCGGGTGGCTTCGAGATTGGTCAACGCCTGCTGAACGGGCAATTCGTTGCTGAGACCGGCCTCGAACCGCGAACTGGTGTATGCAAAGGTTTCCGCTTGGGCCGCGATATTGGCTTCGGCCACGGCAAACTGGGCCTGGAATGTGCGCACCTCCATGTAGTTGAGGGCGACTTCGGCCAAAAGGCTCACCAGAACGTCGTGGAGATTCTCCCAACTGGCTTCGAGGTCCGCCTCGGCCGCCTCCACCGAACGACGCACACCACCGAACACGTCCAACTCCCAGCCGGCATCGAAGCCCACCGAATAGAGTTCGCTTTCGGTGCTGTCGCTGCTGCTTACGGTGTTGCGACTTTTAGTGGCCGATCCCGTTGCATCTATGATGGGGAACAATCTGGCGCGATTGATGCCTCTGAGGGCGCGTGCCTCGCGAACACGGGCCCGGGCGTTTTTTAGATCGAGATTTCCGCGAACAGCCCGTTCCATAAGACTTGAGAGAGTCGGGTCCTCGAGTGTCGACCACCACTGGGCCAGGGTCTGGGGATCAATGGCGGTGTTGGTCAGACCGTCCTGGAGTTCGGAGTACCAGGCTGAAGGGAGCTCGGTTTCGGGCTTGACATAATCGGGTCCCACGGCCGAACAGCCGCAGAGAGACAAGAGCGTGCAGGTTGCGCCCAGCACACGCAGGAGCCTCTGCAGCGTTCCGTCGGCGGACGGCATTCTTTTAATGGTTTTCATATCGTTTTCTCTTGGGCACTAACTTGTCTTCGCTTGTTCGCGCCGCCGCTTCCGCCGGGCATAAACTTTTTCCCGCGAAGTCTGGAAGGCGGCATAGAGCGCCGGAATCAGAAAGATACCGACCAGGGTTGCCGCCAGCATGCCGCTGAACACCGTGGTTCCGATGGCCCGCCGGCTGTTGGCGCCGGCGCCTGAGGCAATCACCAGGGGGAGCACCCCCAGGATGAATGAAAAGGCGGTCATCAATACAGCCCTGAAACGAATTCGAGCGCCGGCTACCGCGGCGTCGGCAATGGACAGCCCTTCTTCGCGCTGTGTTTTAGCAAACTCCACGATAAGAATGGCGTTCTTGCTCGCCAGACCGACCAACAGCACCAGGCCGATCTGGGCGTAAATACTGAGGTCCAGATCACCGATCCACAGGCCGATCAGGGCTCCTGCGGCCGCCACCGAAATCGATATGATGACCGGCAGTGGGATGGTCCAACTCTCGTATTGACCGACCAGAAAAAGGTAGCCGAACAGCAGGGCCAGGGCCAACAGAACAGGGGCCTGGCCACTGCTCTTCTGTTCCTGAAAGGAAAGCCCCGACCATTCGTAGCCATACCCGTCGGGTAGGGTTTTAGCCGCTATTTGTGCCATCGTTGCAATGGCATCACCCGAGCTGAATCCGGTATTGGCCTCGCCATTGACTTGGGCGGCGGCGAACTGGTTGTAGCGGGTCACCAATTGGGGTGCCAGTACCGTAGAGATGGAGGCCAAGCTGCTCATCGGCACCATTTTGCCCTCGTCACTGCGCACGTGGAGCTTTCTGATATCATCAACTGCATTACGGTAGGGCGCGTCGGCTTGAACCTTGACCTGGAAGACCCGGCTGTAAAGGTTGAAGTCATTGACAAAGCGTGAGCCGAGCTGGGCCTGGAGGGTCGAAAAAACGCGGCTGACCGGTACGTTGAGGGATTCGGCCTTGGTGCGGTCGAGGTTGAGGAATAGTTGCGGCACGTCGGCCGAATACGTGCTGAACACCGCCCGGAGAGTCGGGTCCTGGTTGGCGGCCACCACAAGGGCGCGGGTTACGGCGGAAAGCTCCTGGGGGCTCTTGTTTCCCAGGGCCTGCAGACGGAAATCGAACCCGCCCGTATTGCCCAGGCCCCGGATGGCCGGCGGACTGAACGCGAAGATGTTGGCCGCCGGGATCGAGGCCAACTCACGGCGCACTCGGCCCAAGAGGCCCTTGAGCTGCAGATCGGGGGTGTTGCGTTCATCCCAGGGGTCAAGCACGACGACACCCAGGCCGACGTTTTCACTGGCTCCGCTTATAATGCTGAAACCGCTGACGGCAATCACATCCGCTACGCCGGGGGTTTTCTTGAGGCGTTCGGAAACCTGTTGCATCACCGTGTTGGTGCGCGCCAGGGCCGATGCTTCGGGCAGCTGGACATTGATAAAGAAGACACCCTGGTCCTCACTGGGCAGGAAACTGGTCGGGCGGTTGACGAACAGGAAATAGGCGGCACCGAATATCAGGATGAAGATCCCCAGAACCACCACCATCCGCCGCAACAGCCAGGTCGACGCGGTCACATAGACGTTGCGTGAGGCATTCAATGCCCGCCTGAACCAGACCAGCGGTCCCCGCCGGATGGCAGCCGGCCGGCGCAATAGGGTCGCGCACAGGGCCGGACTCAGGCTCAGTGCGTTGAGAGCCGACAGCACAACTGCAGTGGAAAGTGTCACGGCGAACTGTTTATACAGCTCGCCGGTGATGCCGGGAAGAAATCCCACCGGAACGAAAACGGCCAGAAGGACCAGGGTGGTGGCGATGATCGGTCCGATCACCTGATTCATGGCCTTGATCGCGGCGTCCTTGGGGTCGAGATCCTCCTCTTCCATGATCCGCTGAACGTTTTCCACCACCACGATGGCGTCGTCCACTACCAGGCCGATCGCCAGGATAAGTGCGAACAGGGTGATGGTGTTTGCGCTGAAGCCCAGGGCCAGGAGCACCGCGAAAGTGCCGATCAGCGACACCGGGATTGTCAGGGTCGGAATCAGGGTCGCCCGCCAATCCTGTAAAAAGAGATAGGTAACCCCCACAACCAGGCAAAAAGTGATAAAGAGCGTCAGTACGATTTCCTGGATCGCGGACCGGACGAACTTGGTCGTGTCGTAGACCATCCGGTACTGAATACCCTCGGGGAAACGTTTGGATAGTCGTTTGACTTCGTCAGCTACCGCCTGCACGGTTTCCAACGCGTTGGCACCGGAGGTCCGGTAAATGGCCATGTTGACTGCCGGGGAACCGTTCAGAGTCGATCTGGAGGAGTAGGACTGAGCGCCCAGCTCGACCCGTGCAATGTCCCCTACCCGCACCAGACCCCCCTGCGGATTGGTACGAATGATGATGTTTTTGAAATCTTCGGCTTCATTGAGACGGCCCTTGGCGCGCAGCGTGTACTGGATTTGCTGCGAATCGCTGCCGGGTGCCGTGCCGATGGAGCCGGTGGCTGCCTGGGCGTTCTGCTCTCGAATGGCGGTGACCACGTCATCAGCCGTCAGGGCCAGAGCGGTCAGCCGCTCGGGATCCATCCAGATCCGCATGCTGTAATCCAGGGCGCCGAAAATATAGGCTTCGCTGACTCCCTTGATGCGCGTCACCGCATCTTTGACATTGATGCTAATGTAATTGCTGAGAAAAAGGGCGTCGCGTGCGCCCTCGGGGGCGAAAAAACTGATGACCGTCAGGAAGTCGGAGGAGCGCGTGCGCACCGACACTCCCTGCTCGACGACTTCGGTGGGCAGCTTGGGAACAGCCTGTTGGACGCGATTTTGGACATTGACCTGGGCGATGTCGGGGTCGGTGCCGACCTCGAAGGTGACGCTCAGGCTGTAACTGCCGTTGTCTGAGCAGGTTGAGGACATGTAGAGCATGTTCTCAACGCCGTTGACTTCGGCCTCGATTGGGGCGGCCACGCTGTTGGCGACCACTTCGGCGCTGGCCCCGGGATAGGTGGTGCTGACGCGGATTTCGGGGGGCGAGATCTGAGGATACTGGGAGATCGGTATGTTCAACAGTGCAAGCACACCGGCCAGGGTGATGATAATCGACACGACCATTGCCAGCCGCGGCCTTTCGATGAAAATACGCGAAAACATTTATTACTCCTTGCTCTGGCCGCTGGTGGTCACAGTTTCCACAATCTGGCCGGGGCTGACCTTCTGTACCCCCTGAACGATGATCGTCTCCCCGCTCATGATCCCTGATTCCACCGACCAATTCGTGCCAATGGCCGCCCCGGTGGTGATGCGTCGCTGCTGAACCCTGTTTTCGACGTCGACAATGAGCACATAACGGCCTTCACGATCCTCTAGAACTGCCGACTGCGGCACAACCGGGAGACGTTTACCCTCGCTGCACCTTATGAGCACGGTGACGTACTGTCCCGGCAGAAGAATGGCGTCCCGATTGTCGAACACCGCTCGAACGGCAATCGTGCCGGTGCTGGCGTCCACCTGGTTGTCGACGAAGTCCAGTCGGCCGGTGGACGGATACATCTGTCCGCCGGGCATCTGGATGAGGGGTATGAGCCGGTTTTCGGGATTTCCGGCACATGCCCCCTCCTGAGTCATTCTGGAGTTGACAAGGTCGTTCTCGCTCATCGAATAGACCACCCGGATCGGGTCAAGCTGTACGATGCGGGCAAGTGCTTCCGAATCGGGGCCCACCAGATTACCTTTGGTGTAAGTCGTACGGCCGATGCGCCCGCTGATGGGCGCCTTGATGATGGTGTATCCCAGGTCGAGTTCGGCTTGCTCCAGACTGGCCTTGGTTTGCTGAAGAAGGGCGTGGGCCTTTAGTTCCGCGCTGACAGCCGCCTCCAGGTCGGTCGCCGAAACCCCCCCGGAACGTACCGACTGGAGCCGTTTCAAATACTGCCGGGCTTCGGTGAGGGAGGCCTCGGCGTCGGCCACCTTGGCCGCAGCTTCGTTGACCTTGGCTTTGTAAGGTGCCTGTTCGATAATGTAGAGGAGGTCTCCGGCTTTCACCTTACCGCCTTCCTGGAATTTTACGTGTTCGATGAATCCTTCCACGCGGGCGCGCAGGTCGACGGCTTGGATGGCTTCTACGCGGCCAACGTAATCAGACGGCGGGTTGACCTCTTGTTCGGACACCGCTTCGACGGTGACAGTCGGTGGCGGTGCATTTCGACCTTGCGGTGGAGCGGCTCCTGCAAGGCTGGTAATTTCCAAAAATAAAAAAAGGCATGCGAAAACAATCGCTGCCGTCGATGTCACGCTACAGACGCGGCCTTCCGGCTGCCGGCGGTTCGATGCTGCGGAGGTGACCGGCGGTACGACCATGTCGCGGGATGTCGCCGAGAAAACCGGACCGGCGCATTCGGGAACGACTCGCTGCTGCATAATTTTTTCCTTCGGAGGAGAACTTGATGAATTGAAAGGCAAAGAATAGCAAAATGAATTGACAAATTCAAATTTAAATTTAAAAATGCGATTTAAATTAAAAATTACAAAAAAATGTTGCTTCAATGATTTAATTGTCGAAAATGGAGCCGTATTGCACATGGTACAAGTGAAACGTGCCAAGAAATCCCGCAGTCGTGTGCTGGATGCGGCCTGCAAAGTTTTCGGGAAAAAAGGGTACCGCGATGCCAGGATCGCCGATATCTGCCGGCAGGCCGGAACCAACGTCGCGGCCGTCAACTACTATTTCGGCAGCAAGGCCGCCCTCTACGCGGAGGCATGGAAGCAGGCATTTGAGAAAGATATCGTCCCCGATCCGCCCGATGCCGCCGATGCGACACCTGAAGAGCGCTTGTGCGCCCGCATCCACGCTCTTGTGCGAAAGTTTTGCGACCGCGGCACCGGCGGACAGTTCACGCGCATGTACCTGATGGAGCTGGCCAATCCAACGGGACTGATTGACGACAGCTGGCGCGAATTGATCGAGCCCCGTCGTCGGCACCTGATTGGGATCATCCGGGACCTGATCGGGCCTGCGGCGACGGATGAAGACATCTGGTTTTGTGAGTTGAGCATCATCAATCAGTGCCGGGCGTTGCTGATGCTCAATCGCAGCGATCTGGAATACCTCGTACAGCAGCCCTTGACGCCGGTTTTGATTCAGCGGCTGGCCGACCACATTACGCACTTTTCGCTGGCGGGCATACATGCCATGCGCACTAAGAAAAAGACTTGACCCCTCGGCGGACCGACAACACCCTTTGTTCAGTAAATAATTCCAGCGCAACTGGCTCAACCGGCCAACCGGTTAAACTTCACACACCATCTTCTTCAGAATTATCGCGAAATTGAACGTAAATTTCCGGAATTCCCCCCACGAATTTTATCCGCTTGGCCCAAAAACGCCGTTTGAATGTGCCGGCCGGCAGGGATCTGCTCGACGGACATAAGAAGAACGGCTTCGTCATATTTCAAAAATCGAATTACGGCGGCATCCTCCTCCTGCCCTTCCGCGTGTCACATTCCATTGAGGCCTTGTGGGATGCTTTCGGCTGAAGTGGAAGAATAACTTAATTAGTATTAATTTAGTCACGTTATTAACTGTTCTATTGCTTCTCATACCCCGTGGAAAGGTACGGAAATATGATTGACAATGGCAAAGGGGCACTGTAAATAAAAATAAATAGCGAAACCGATTAGGATCATCGTTAGATGCCATCACTGCTGATCTCTCCAGAAGCTGTTATCGATAAACTCCTACACCTGATGATCTCACTCTCCCCCTGTCACTGGATAAACGACTGTCAACGAAAAGTATGTCATAAGTGTCGTTGTGACGATATCGGCATTTTTCCGGCCGAGCAGACGAAATCTGATTAAAGCTCTTACCATAAAGTTGCCATCAAACAGCATACATTACCGTGTTTGACCCGAAGCGCGTTTTGGTTCTTTGGCAAAGCGCATGGCCTCGAAGCGGCACGGACGACCACAACCGATTAAATCCGATAAACAGTAGCATCAAAATGCCCACCATCATCAAATATTGCCCCAGCTTGGGATCGCGGGATAAACAGGTCAGGTTTTTTTGCAATCGAGAGGAGGGCTGAAGATTGAGTGTTAAGGTGACAATGCCGAAACTGGGCATGACAATGAAAGTGGGAAAAGTCTCGAAATGGTATAAAAATGAGGAGGATTCCGTTGAGAAAGGAGAGAAATTATTTGAAGTTGAAACGGAAAAAATTACAAACAAGATAGAAGCACCGGGATCCGGGATCCTGTTTCAAATTGTGGTTCCGGAAGGCGAAACCGTACCGGTGGGGACAATTGTGGCCGTTATTGCGCAGGCCGGTGAGCAACCTGAACGTATTGATGGAATTCAGGCCGGGGAAGTTGTGGAAATGAAAGCGGAGGCGGGAAAGCCCCAGGCCGCTGAAACAGAAACCGCGCCGGTGGAAAAAAAGCGACTATTGTCAACGCCATCCGCTCGCCGTGTGGCAAAAGAATTAGGGGTTGATTTGACATTGGTGGCAGGCACCGGTCCTGATGGAAAGATTAAAGAGGGGGACGTAATCAAATTCCATGAGGAAGGACCGCCGGCACCCAAAATTACCCCTCTGGCCGCGGAAATCGCCAAGCAGGAAGGCCTGGACATATCCAAAATTACCGGAACCGGGGAAAATGGCAAAATCACGAAACAAGATGTTGAGCGCGCTCTTGCTGCGGCAAAAACTGTTCCGGAAGAGAAACCTTCCGAAGTCAAGGTAATCCCCTTTGAAGGAATTCGCAAGGTTATCGCAGACAACATGCAAGCCAGCTTGCAAAACGCCGCTCAGCTCACCGCCTTCACCGAGGTGGATGTCACAGAAATGGTGCGTTTTAGAAACCTTGTGAGAGAGGAATACAAAAAGGATGATTCCGTAAAAATTTCTTATAATGATATTATCATATTGGCAACAGCCCGGGCATTGTTGCAGCATCCCATCATGAACTCCACATTGATCGGTGAAGAGATTTTGGTCCATGACACCGTACACATGGGCATCGCTGTGGCTTTATCCGAAGGCCTCATTGTACCGAAGCTGAGATATGCTGAAAAGAAAAATCTATTGCAAATTGCAAAGGAGGTAAGACAACTGGCGCAAAAAGCCCGAGAGGGAGCCTTGGCAATTGAAGAAGTCACTGACGGCACGTTTACCATCACCAATGTCAGCATGCTCGGTATGGATGGATTTACACCGGTGCTCAATCCACCGGAGACCGGAATCCTCGGTGTTGGCCGCGTGATAGAAAAACCGGCCGTATTTAAGGGAGAGATCACCATTCGTCACATGATGACCCTGAGCCTGACGTTTGATCACAGGGTCGTTGATGGTGCTCCGGCCATGACGTTCCTCAAGACGTTGGCACGATTTCTGGAACAACCCATGTTGCTTTTAACCTGACAGGGCAACTTCAAAAATCGAGGTATGACGATGCGTGATGTAACTGTAATCGGAGGTGGATCCGGCGGCTATGCGGCAGCGATCCGCGCTGCCCAGCTGGGGGCGGATGTTGTATTGGCCGAATGTGCTGAAACAGGCGGCACGTGCGTAAACCGAGGATGTATTCCCAGCAAGGTCTGGCTAAGAGCGGCAGATTTGCTTAATCGTTTAAAGACCGGAGAAGAATTCGGGATAAATGCGACTGTAAAAGAAATTGATTTTACGACCATTGTTGAAAGAAAAAGCGGTGTATCGGCTGAAATCCGCATGGGCATGGAAGCGCTTTTACAAAATAACGGGGTGGAGGTTGTCACAGGGCGCGCTGTTTTAAAAAGCCCGCAAGAGGTGGATATTGACGGCCGTATCATTGAAACCCAAAAAGTCATTATCGCCACAGGTAGTTCTTTATCGGTACCGGAAATACCGGGATTGGAAAAAGCCGCCATGACCACGGATGAGGTATTGGAAATGACCGCCGTGCCGGAGTCAATCCTGGTTTGCGGGGCCGGCTATATCGAAGTCGAGATGGCTTTTTTGTTAAATACCTTCGGCTGTAAAGTCTTTATGGCGACCGCGTCGGCAAGAATTTTACCTAAGGAAGATTCAGACACCAGCCAGAGAATTGCCCAGGCGTTAAGGGAAAAGGGTGTGGATATTATTCCGCGCGCATCTATAGAGTCGGTCAAAACGAACAAAACAGAGACGACCTGCGAACTATCAGGGCCAAAGGAGCGAAGTGTCAATGTCAAAAAGATATTGGTTTCAAATAGGATACCGAATACTTCCGGCCTGGGTTTGAAAAAGATCGGCATTAGACTGAATGAAGACAATGGCATCCGGGTAAACGACCGACTGGAAAGCTCGGTTGAAGGGATTTATGCCATTGGTGATGCCACCGGCGGATGGATGCTCAGCCATGCGGCATCTTCCATGGCCGTTTTTGCAGCGGAAAATGCCATGGGCGCGAAGAAGCGTTATCCTTTCAATCTTATTCCCCGGTGTTTATGGACGCAACCTGAGATGGGCGCAGTGGGGCTTTCTGAAGAAGACGCCGAAAAACAGGGCTATGATGTGGAAACGGGCGTTTTCCCGTATGCGATCAACGGGCTGGCAATGGTCCGCAATGAAGTCGATGGGGCCGTAAAAATTGTGTCGGATGCGCGTTATGGAGAAATTCTGGGTGTGCACATCGTGGGTTCAAATGCGACCGAACTTGCCGGAGAGGCGGTATTGGCCATGCAGCTGGAAGCCACAGCCCAGGAACTGGCGCGCAGTATCCGGGTTCACCCCACCTTTTCCGAGGCCGTTGTAGATGCAGCGCGGGATGCTAATAACTGGGCCTTGTATTTGCCTCGGAGCTAAAGAAGAAAAGCAGATGAAAAACAGTCCAAAAGTGCATCTTCAAATCATTGATTGGGGATTGCTCAGCTATGGCAAGGCTTATCGACGCCAGAAGAAAATGGTCGCAGAAAGAATTGCGGATAAATGTCCCGATCGATTGGTGTTCGTTGAGCACCAGCCGGTGGTAACCATCGGTCGAAGCGGCAGCCTGCAGGATCTTTGTGTGCAGCCGGAAGCACTTCGCCGGAAAAAGATCGATCTGCACCGCGTGGATCGCGGCGGCAAGGCGACTTTTCACGGCCCCGGACAACTGGTGGCCTACCCCATATTAAGACTGGGAGAGAAAGACCTACATGCTTTTTTAAAGCGACTGTTGGATACAATTGCCAGTGTACTGCGAAGCTACGAGCTGATCCCGGAGTTTAAAAAAGGTCACCCCGGCGTGTGGGTTGGCGGTTCCAAGATCGCCAGTGTCGGAATAGCTGTCCAAAAATGGGTGACTTACCACGGCGCGGCGCTAAACATCTCTGCGGATCCAAATTGGTTTAACTTCATTGTACCTTGTGGTCAGCCGGACGAAAAGATCACTTCAATCGAAAACGAAATTGGGAATCGAGTAAATCCATCAGAAGCAAAAAAAAGATTTATTCAATCATTTTGCCGGATATTTGGTTACGAATTATCCTCTGAAAATTTTGACGATTCTAACCGACACCCCCCCTGGCTGGTTCGACCGGCGCCGGATGCGACAGCCGTAGATCGAATGGAGACAAGCCTTCGCGACTTGCACTTGGCGACTGTGTGCCAAAGCGCCCATTGCCCCAATCTGGGTGAATGTTTTGGCAGAGGCACGGCCACCTTCATGATTTTAGGCACTCATTGCACGCGAAGGTGCCGTTTTTGTGCCGTAGACAAGGGTATTCCCGGACCGGTAGACGAAAATGAGCCTGTTCGTGTCGCCCAAGCGGTGCAATTGCTAAGACTTAATCACGCCGTGGTCACCTCTGTAACCCGCGATGATCTGCCGGATGGGGGCGCAGCGCAATTCGTCCAGACCATTCGACAGATCAGAAAAACCTGTAAGGATGTTTATGTAGAAGTACTGGTTCCAGATTTTAACGGATCCGTCAAAGCACTTCAAAGTGTGTGTGAATCCCAACCGGAAGTCTTTAACCATAACATTGAAACAGTGGCGCGATTGTACGCTATGGTTCGTCCCGTAGCCAAATATCGGCGCTCGTTAGCGGTTTTAAAATACGCTTTTGGCCAGGGACTTTTGGTCAAATCGGGCCTGATGTTGGGTCTTGGAGAAACGCAAAATGAGATCAAAAAAACCCTTTTGGATTTAAAACACACCGGTTGTGCAGCACTTACCCTGGGGCAGTATTTAGCACCTTCCAAAGATCACTTGCCGGTGGTGCGTTATGTGTCGCCGAAGGAATTTCAAATGTGGGCCGAAACCGCTCGGGAAATGGGCTTTAAAGCTGTGGCCGCAGGACCGCTGGTGCGCAGTTCTTATCGGGCGGATGCCATGCTGGAAACAAAGAGATTATCGAACCACTTTTCAAATAAGGGATCCAATCGATGGAAACCAAAAGATTTATTGTCGAGATCGGAACCGGTGCCGACCTGCATGGAGAAGACGTCACCAAGGCAGCGTGCCGGGCTGTAAAAGACGCCATTTCAAGGAGCTGTCTTTGCGGATTGGTGGAAATTCTGGGAATAGAGGACCTGCAGGCCATGGAGGTGGATATTCATGTCGCCTGTCCGAAACCGGAGAATGTGGATCTGGAGCAGGTAAAAGCGACCGTTCCCATCGGACGAAAAACTGCCCAAGCGGTTGAAGGGGGAATGAAGGTCAAGGGGCTTTGTGTGCCCAATTTTGCTCCGGACTGTGATCAAATCGTCGTGGCCAATGCTGCTGTGACTGTTTTGATTCGGATGAACCTTTAGGATGTTTTCATCCTGTCATCAGATTCATGGCTGGTGGCCGGCACTAAGGGCTCACTCAAAAATAGCTTCACATTTTGGAAGCCGATGCATCCCGTCCGGCTGTGTTGCAAAAACTCGGAATATCCAGATATTCCTGCGTTTTCGCGCCTTGCCGGTCGGGCGCCTCAACACCCAAAATTGCGAACTTATTTTTTCGTGAACCCTAAATAAAGGAAAGGAGGGAAAGTTCAACGCAGTACATGTAATAGTATCCTGTGAAGCTATTTCGTCGACCTCAACCATAAGGAGGAAAGCAATGGACCTGACCAATGAACAACTCATAGAGATGTATATCACTATGAACAAGATTCGAACCTTTGAAAATCGTGTCGCCGAGCTTTTTGCGGACGGAAAAATTCCGGGTTTTGTCCATCTGTATGTGGGTGAAGAAGCAGTTGCAACCGGGGCTTGTGCGAATCTGACCGACAAGGATTACATCACCAGCACCCACCGCGGCCACGGGCATCTCATTGCCAAGGGCGGCGACATCAAGCGGATGATGGCCGAGCTGTTCGGTAAAAATACAGGCTACTGTAAGGGCAAGGGCGGTTCCATGCATATCGCCGATCTTGATCTTTGCATTATGGTCGCCAACGGTATTGTGGGCGGTGGTCCGCCGCTGGCCGCGGGAGCCGCACTGGCCTGCCAGTATTTGGACACCGACAGCGTGGCGGTGTGCTTTTTCGGCGACGGCGCCTCCAACCAGGGAACCACCCACGAGGCCATGAATCTGGCCACCTGCTGGAAGCTTCCGGTGGTGTTTGTCAATGAAAATAACATGTACGGCATCTCATCCTGTACCCTTAATTCCATGTGCGTTCCCAACATCGCCGACCGGGCCGCCGCCTATGATATGCCTGGCGTCGTTGTGGATGGAAACGATGTCATTGCGGTTTATGAAGCGGTCGGTGAAGCAATCAAACGGGCCCGCCAGAGCAAGGGACCGTCTCTGGTTGAATGTAAAACTTATCGCCACCGGGGACATTTTGAAGGCGATCCCTGTGCTTATCGCAACGATGCTGAGCTTGAGGAGTGGAAAGAAAAAGACCCGATTCCGAGGCTCGAGCAAAAGCTGCTGGAAATGAAACTGCTTACCGACGGTAAAATCAGTGAGATCAAAAGCGCCCTTCAAAAAGAGTTGGCCGAAGCTGAAAAATTTGCCGAAGAAAGCCCGCTGCCTGATGTCTCCGAACTTACAGAGGATGTTTACTCTTAAGCGCTTAACGGCTTAACATCGGGAAAATGGGAGACCCTAAAAGGAGGATTGAAAAATGCCGAATATGACTTTTGCTCAAGCGTTAAACGACGCGCATAAGGTTGAAATGGAGCGTGATCCCAAAATATATGTCGCCGGTGAGGATGTAGGGGTTTACGGCGGAATTTTTGGTGTAACGGCGGGGCTGCTGGACCAGTTCGGCGACAAGCGGGTGAAGGACACCCCCATTACCGAAAGTGCGATCGTCGGGACAGCGGTAGGAGCTGCTACCGTCGGTCTCAGACCGGTCATTGAACTGATGTTTGTCGATTTTATCGGGGTTGCCCTGGATCAGCTTTATAATCAGGCCGCCAAGATGAAATACATGTTCGGCGGCAAAGCCAGGATCCCCATGGTTATGCGCGCATCCTGCGGTGCCGGCATCGGGGCCGCGGCCCAGCACTCCCAGTGCCTGGAGGCACTGTTCATGCATCTTCCCGGGCTGAAGGTGGTTATGCCCAGCACACCGTATGACGCCAAAGGGCTTCTGATCGAAGCGATTCGCGACGACAACCCGGTGGTCTTCCTGGAGCATAAATTACTTTATGCCCTCGAGGGGGAGGTTCCCGACGGCACTTACACCATCCCCTTTGGCCAGGTCGATATCAAGCGCGAGGGCAAGGACGTCACCGTCGTGGCTACGGCCAAAATGGTCCATACCGCGTTGAGCGCTGCCGAAAAGCTTGCCGCAGACGGGATCAGCGTGGAGGTGGTGGACCCGCGTACGCTTTGCCCCCTGGATGAAGAGGGTATTATCGAATCCGTCAAAAAGACCCACCGGCTGGTCATCGTGCACGAAGAGGTGAAATTCGCCGGATCAGGCGCTGAAATTTCAGCTATGGTGGCCGAAAAGGCCTTTGATTATCTGGATGCACCAATCCTGCGGGTGGCCGCACCTTTTTGCCCGGTTCCTTTTTCAGCTCCACTCGAGCAAGCCTTCATACCGAGCGAAGAAAAGATTATTGAAGCGGTCAGAAAGGTAAGAGAGTGATTTGTCCGGTTGGGCGTTCCAACTGGATGGCGCCTTGGAAAGCGGAATTTTACCAGGCCCTAAAATCCAGGTATAAAGAGTTTGAACAATAAGGAGAACATCATGAAAGCTGCTGTATGGGTATGGCAGAAAAGATGTCAGGGTAGAAAATGTAACCGAACCCTCTGCACTGACAGACGACACTCTGAGGAAGTTGCCATATTGTATAAGCTGCCGTTTCTGGTGTGATGCCGTGCTTGATTTTAAACAACCAAAAAGAAAGGCTTGACGATGTCACTGGTAGGCATTGTTGCCAATCCAGCCTCCGGGACGGATATTCGCAGGCTGGTTGCATACGGCAGCGTTTTTAACAACCAGGAGAAGGTTAGAATCGTACGGCGTATTCTGCTTGGCCTGGAGGCGGCAGGTGTGAAGCAGATAAGCTATATGCCAGACTACTACGGCATTGTGGAGCGAGCACTTGATGGCGTGAAAATCGGTTTGGATATTTCACCGTTGGTGTTTGACACCAAGGCGGATCAAAGGGACTCTGTGCGTGCAGCCGAGATATTGGCGCAAAAGGGCGTCGGCTGTATTGTTACCCTGGGCGGCGATGGAACCAATCGTGTGGTTGCCAAAGGCACTTGCCAAGTCCCGATTCTTCCTGTCTCAACCGGCACCAACAATGTATTTCCTTACATGATTGAAGGAACAATTGCAGGGCTGGCAGCCGGCCTGATCGCCACCGGAAAAGTCTCCCGAAAAGACGGTGCTTTTACTTCTACCCGGCTTGAAG
Source organism: Desulfobacteraceae bacterium (assembly GCA_029287875.1). Taxonomy (GTDB): domain Bacteria; phylum Desulfobacterota; class Desulfobacteria; order Desulfobacterales; family SG8-13; genus JARFQH01. The sequence continues at coordinate 21,487 of JARFQH010000087.1, forward strand.
TTTTCGTCGAAGGACAGCTCGTCGATATCGCTATTGTCGATGCAGTGATTTGTGATGATATTTTCGTCGGCTCACGCGCGGTGTGGAAAATGGATAAAATCAGACAGGTGTTTTTAAATCGCGCCAGGCCGGCATGCATCGGTTTTTCCTCAATCGGCGGTATGATCCGTATCATCGCTCCTGAGGAGCCTTTCGGTATGCATCTGAAATTAGGAAAAAATGGACAGCCGATTACGGCGCCCATCGCCCCCGGGATAGTTGAAACCGTGTATGTTGAAAACATGAAGGTGATGGCGCCGGGTGAAGAAGTCGATATCATCTTCAAGCCTTCTGTGGTCGCTCTGGATGGCGAACGGGAAGTGGAAATCAAAAGGGATCAGAAGGCGACCATCCGTCTTTCGGCCTCCGGTCCTTTGGTTGTGGATGTTGAGCGGACCATGGCATTTGCAATGAAAAGAAAAGTTTTTGCCCCTGAGTTCAGCAGTAGTTCAGAAACATCCCAAAAGGAAAAATATAGATTAAAAAACAACGAGCCCAACTGAAAGAATGTTAGAAAAGAATCTGCGTCAGATGTCGCTTCGCACAGGCGATTATAGCGAAAAGACATCTTTCTTTATATAGAAATCCTGCCGTTACACACCATATGAGAGCCGGCGCATATTGGCGAAGAGATTGGCGCCGAACCGCGGATGTTTCCCGAATAGCTTTCATGAGCTATCGTTCTCAACAAAACATGACCTCATATCAAGTATTAATGGTGAAATTTTTGACCAATCCCCCGCGAAATTTGTATATGAAAGTATTCATTGTTCAGATCGTCATTCTTCTCATTCTAATCGGAAGCTCACCGATGGCTGCAGCACAAAACGATGCAGGTGAAGGCTACACCAATTCCCAATGCGCGGAGTGCCATGAAGAAATGGCGGATGATCATGCGGCGTCGGTCCACAAAGACGTTCAGTGCCTGGAATGTCACGTTCAGGCGGTTGAGGAAAACCATGAAGCGCTGGCGGCTGTCAATTGTCGTCAATGCCATGCGCCACACGATGAAAAGGTCATTCACGACGCCCACACACGGGTCGCTTGCAAAGCATGCCATCAGAAAGACGGCATCCCGGTCGCAGAACCTGAAACAGGGTTGGTGATCTTCAGCGGTAACATACTGTCGGGACGAAAATTGTCGCCACATCAAATGGTTGCAGAAAGGGGGGATTCTCTCTGCCAAAAATGTCATTTTAAGGGCAACGCCTTGGGCGCATCATCCATGATACTGCCCCCTAAAGGCATCCTGTGCATGCCTTGTCATGCCGCCACGTTTTCCATCGGGGATCGAACAACCTTTTTGTCCTTGTTGATTTTTGGTGTGGGTATGAGCGGCATGTGCGTCGTCTGGTTCTCGGGAGGCCGCATTAGACAAAGTGCGCATGCGCTTCAAGGCGGCTTATCACCGTTGATGGTTGCGATGGTCGCAGATGTGCTTTTCCTTAGACGGCTATTTCGTTTGTCCCCGTGCCGGTGGCTCATCCATGCGCTGATCTTTTATCCGATTCTCATACGATTCGCATTCGGGGCGTTGACGCTCAGTCTGTCACTGATTGTGCCGGACACGGATCTGGCCAGAGCCATGCTGGATAAAAACAATCCGTTGCAGGGAATGCTGTTCGACTTGACCGGCCTGATGATTTTCACCGGTGTGGCGGCGGTGCTCTTTCGCCCCAAAGAAGGCCTACAAACGATCGCCAATCTGCCTAAGCCCGGCCGTACCATGACGGTGCTGCTTGGGCTCATCGTCTTGGTCGGGTTTATCTTGGAAAGCCTGCGGATTGCCATGACCGGGTGGCCCAGCGGTGCTCAGTATGCCTTTATCGGGTACGGTTTGAGCTTACTGCTGAAAAGCGTGCCAGAAATAACGACCATTTACGGCTATGTATGGTATGTTCATACGATTTTGACAGGTGTTTTTATAGCGCTGATCCCTTTTACCCGCATGCTTCATATAATCACTTCGCCGGTGGTGCTGATGGCCGATGTGCGATCACGAATTCAAGCCAATAACTGACACGGAGGAAAGATTACATGGAAATTCAAGGATACAACCTGCCCGAAGATCTGCACTATGAAAAAAACCATTACTGGGTGAAAGTCGAGGGCGACATACTAGTGATGGGGATGGACGACTTTGCCCAGCAAATGGCCGGAGATATTGTTTTTGTTCAGATCCCCTTTTCCGGGAAAAAGCTGAAGGCCGGTAAAAAATTCGCCCAGGTGGAATCGGGCAAATGGTTGGGGAAGGTCTATGCGCCGGTCAATGGCGAACTGATTGAGGGAAATGAAGCGCTCGAGGCGGAGCCCTCACTCATTAACCGGGATTGCTATGGCAAGGGGTGGATGTTCAAGATAAAGCCTTCAGACATGGCCGAACTGAACAACCTGATCCATGACCCTGCGGACATCGAAAAATGGCTTCTGGAAGATATTGAAAAATACAAGCAGGATTAACATGGTGAATCGGAACTACAGCCTCGGCCAGCTTTTTCAGATAAAGTCGTGTACGAACTGTCAGACTTGCGCTCAAGTGTGCCCGGCGGTTGCAGGCAGCCTTGATGGAAAGCTGTCGGCCATTTACCGCATCACGACACTTGACCGTATCGTTAAGGCGCGAACGGCATTTTGGCGTAAACTTTTCCGTATCAAAGAACCTACGGCAGAAGAATTGCGCGCTTTCAGCGATACGGTTTTCCGCTGCACTTTATGCGGGAACTGCCGTCAGGTTTGTCCGGTGGGGATAGACCTGACGCAACTCTGGCATTCCGCTCGCAGGGACCTTGTGGACTCTGATGCATATCCCGAAAAAATTGACATAATCCGGGAAAATTTGGATGAAAGCCACAACGTATTTGGAGAGGACAACGAAGACCGGGCCGAATGGGTGGAAGATATTCCCGATGCTCCGGAACACGGCTATATAAAGGACCGGGCAGACCTGATCTATTTTACCGGTTGCGTATCATCCTTTTTCCCGATGGCCCAGCAGATTCCCATGGCTCTGGTAAAAATCTTCGATGCGGCCCGGATCGATTTTACCCTGCTGGGCGAAGATGAGTGGTGCTGCGGCTTTCCCCTGCTCGGTGCCGGGCTCGGCGGCCGACTCGATGGTTTGATTTCAAACAACATCAATGCCGTAAGGGCCAAAGGGGCAACACAGGTGGTATTTGCCTGCCCTTCTTGTTATCGGATGTGGCAGGAGCATTACCCGTGTGAATTTGAGGTCACTCATGTCACCGAGTTTTTAAGCCGGCTGATCAAATCGGGCCGCCTTTTGCTTAAAGAACTCGATTTGACGGTGACCTACCATGATCCTTGCGATCTTGGGAGAGGCTCTGGAGAGTACGACGCCCCACGGGATATCATACAATCCATTCCAGGAGTGCGATTCGTGGAAATGTCTAACAATCGTGAGCGCTGTAGTTGCTGCGGCGGGGGCGGCAACTTGGAGATGATCGACTCCAAACTGTCCGCAGATATTGCCGCCAATAAGATGAAAGAAGTAAAAGCAACCGGCGCACAGGTTGTGGTGACTGCTTGCCAGCAGTGCGTGCGCACCATGACCACTTATGCCAAAAGGAACAAAATTCCCATCGAAGTCATGGATATCACCCAACTCATACACAAGGCGCTTGCCGGTAAAGATCGCCCGGATAGCGACTAAGTTGATTTTGAATTAAAACGTCTGAGATCGCTTTTAAAAAGGAAGACCGATGGGAGAGTATTACACGACCGTTCGATTGACAGATAAAGGCGCCGATGTCCGCCTGGGGCAGGTAAACTTTATAGTATCCCGCCGTGATGGCATCGGAACCGGCCATGGTTGTCCAATGGCGTATATGGCCGGCGCACTGGGCAGCTGAGTCGTGCTGACCCTGTCTGCGGTCGCAGATCACAAGAAGATCACCATGGAAAAACTTGAAGTGCAGGTGGGTTGCATAACCGAAAATGGCATTTCTCCATCAACACGCTTTAAGATCAGAATCGATGTCGGCGACGGCTTGACTCAAAGAGAGCGGGCAATTCTTTTTAACTCTGCCCGCAACTGTGAAGTGGGCAAAATCATAGACGGGAAAGTTGATATCGATTATTCTTTAAATTCCATCGCATACTTGCAACCATACTGCGAAGATATTAACGATGAATAAGATAGTCCAACTCAATTACTGAAGTATGCTATGCAAACCTGGAGACTATTAGACACACCGCCCATGACAGCGGCAGAAAACATGGCCATGGACGAAACCCTGCTGGAACTTAAAGGCAAAGGGAAAAGCCTCAACACCATCCGTTTCCTGCAGTTTTCGCCAAGGGCTGTTTTGGTGGGCTTTCACCAGGCCATTGACGAGGAGATACGCACCGATTATTGCAGGGCGAACCGGATTGATGTGAACCGTCGCATTACTGGTGGCGGGGCCATCTTTTTCGATGAGAACCAGTTGGGCTGGGAAGTATTCTGTAACAAGTCCTTTTTTAATACTGCCATCCCCAACGTACATCTCTTCAAAGCCCTGTGTGATCCGGTGGTCACGGCCCTTGCGCTGTTGAACATCAACGCCGAGTTCAGGCCGCGCAACGACATTGAGGTCAACGGCCGCAAGATTTCGGGCACCGGCGGTACTGAGGCAGACGACGCCTTTATGTTTCAGGGCACCATGCTGGTTGATTTCGATGTAAACACCATGTTAAGGGCGCTGCGGATTCCGGTGGAAAAGCTCAAGGCCAAGGAGATCAACTCGGTCAAGGATCGTGTCACCTGCCTGAAATGGGAACTGGGTGATGCCCCGGCCCTTGCGAGCATCAAACAGGCCATCAAGCTCGGATTTGAAAAATGTCTGGATATAAAACTTGAACTGGGAGGATTAACCACCCAGGAACAAAAGCGGTTCGAGGAGAAACTGACCCATTTTCGGTCTGCCCGGTGGGTCGACACCGTCAAACCGCGTTTTCAGAAGCGTGAGGCGGTGCACGCGTCCTACAAGGCGCCAACGGGCATGGTGCGCTTTACCCTGGTGGTCAACCTGCCTCAAAAGCGTTTGAAAGATATCTATATCACCGGCGATTTTCTCTCCTTTCCAGGCCGGGCCCTTTACGACCTGGAAGCCGAACTGAGGGGCGCACCCCTTGACCGCGACCATCTGCATGGGATCATCCGCAACTATTTTAACCAGGGGCGCATCATCATTCCGGGATTGTCCCTCGAAGATTTTGTCAAACCCCTGGATCAGTGTCTTGAGAAGGTTGAAATTTCAAACTACGGCATCCCTTTGGCGCATTGCAACCTGATCTCCGTTGCCAACGGGTCGTTTGAAGAGGTGATTCGCCGGCGGCCGTCGGTTCTGTTGCTGCCGTATTGCGCCAAACTCACCGGATGTGATTTAAGATATGAAAAAGGGTGTAAGGTTTGCGGAGAAGCCGGCTGCTCCATCGGACCGGCCTGGGCCATGGGCCGGAGCAAGAAAATGGAAGTCATCAGCATTATCAGTTTCGAAGACCTTTGGGATGAATTGATGCGGATGAAAGCGACCGGGGTTTCGGCATACATCGGTTGCTGTTGTCAGCCTTTTTTTTCTAAGCACGTGGATGAGTTCAAAAGATCCGGGTTGCCGGGGATCCTGCTGGATATCGACAATACCACCTGCTATGAGCTGGATCAGGCAAAACAGGCGTATGCCGGACAGTTCGAAAGCCAGACCAACTTGGATCTGGAACTATTGGAAACGGTACTTCAAACAATTGTAAATGCGCGCGGCAGCAGTGTGACGGCATGAAGAGAATGGTATCGTGCGACATCCTGGTTGTGGGGGCCGGACCCGCCGGCGGAGCCACGGCATTGGCAGCCACCAGTAGGGGTATGCGGGTGTTGCTTGTTGATCGCAGGCAGGTTGTTGGGGTGCCTGTCCAATGTGCCGAATACATTCCGGCCATGCTGATGGGCCATCTGGATCTTGACAATTCTTTCATCGTTCAGCAGATCCGGGGAATGAGGACCTACCTTCCGGATGAACCGGTGACGAAAACACGCGCTCCTGGGTTTACTATCGACAGAGAACTTTTCGATCAGGCCTTGATCCAAGCGGCTTCAGATGTCGGTGCCAAACTGATGCTCTCCACACGGGCAGTTCAACGGATTGATGATGAAACCATACTGCTCAAACGAAAAAGCGGACAGTATCTTACTGTTGGCGCAAAAATAATTGTGGGCGCCGACGGTCCCCGCTCAACGGTCGGTCGCTGGGTGGGGGCCGTCAACCACAACCTGCTGCCGGGCGTACAGGCCACGCTGCCGCTGACGGAACCAATGGATTGGACCGAAGTTTACTTTGACCCGGAAATTTCTGCTGGCTACGGATGGCTGTTTCCGAAGAACCATATAGCCAACGTCGGAATCGGACTAAAGAATATGCCTCGGAGTCAAACCAAAATCGGAGTTGTACTGAATCGATTCATTGCCCGGCTCCGGGCCGCAGGCAAAGTGACGGGAAATCCGGTGAGGTATGCCGCCGGCTGGATACCCGCGGAACCGGTGCGGCAAGCGGTTCACGGTAACGTGGCGCTGGTTGGCGATGCCGCCGGCCATACCCATCCCATCACAGGCGCAGGGATATCTAACGCGGTCCTTTGCGGGAAAATGGCGGGTACATGGGCTGCCCGGGCCGTCGAAGAAGGCGATATGAGTGTGCTTAAACATTATGACCACCAGTGGCAGGATCTTTTCAAAAACACCCTTGACCGTGCCCACAAGCGCCGCCAAACGATGGAATCCGATTGGCGAGATTTTTCGCGCACGGTCAAGATGTGTTGGATTGGATTTCGCGAATATTATGCCTAGCGTCTCAGCGCTTGCCGATCGATTGCAAGCAGCCCGAGAACTTTCCTGGCGGCACCTCGGTAAAACCATTGTTTTTTATCTGCCGGGCATGATCAGGCTTGACAGGACCAATGGAAAATATCCGGCACTCTCGATAACTGGCGGCGATTGCATCCTTGGGTGCGATCATTGCCAAGGGACGATTCTGAACGGTATGATGCATGTTAAATCCCCTGGCCAACTGGTGTCCCGATGCCGCCGGTTGGCCGAAAAAGGGCATCACGGCGTGTTGATCAGCGGTGGTTGCAATGCCGGGGGGCAGTTACCGTGGGATCGCTTCATACCGGCGATTCAAGAGATCAAAGCCGAAACGGACTTGTTCATCTCAATACACAGCGGTCTGGTCAATGATCCGGACGCCTTCAGGCTGAAACAGGCAGGCGTGGACCAGGCTTTGATCGATGTCATCGGCGATGACGAAACGTTTAAAACCGTCTGTCATGTCCCCTTTGGGGTGAATCGTATTGAAGCGGCGATGGCTTCCTTGCATCGGGCCAGAATTCCAATTGTACCTCATATTGTGTGTGGTGTTCGTTACGGCAAGACACGAGGGGAAAAAAATGCGGTTGCCATGATTTCTCGATTCAAGTTGCAGCAGGTGGTAATCGTTTCTCTGATGCCCATTCCGGGTACACGGATGGAGAAAGCCCGGCCCCCTGCGCCGGAGACGGTAGCAGATATCATTGCCGAAGTGCGTTTTGCGATGCCGCATACGCCCATCAGTTTAGGTTGCGCCCGTCAGAGAGGCAACAGCCGCATGGAGGTGATGGCCATCGAAGCCGGGGTCAACCGCCTGGCCCTGCCCTCCGAAAAGGCCGTGGAAAAGGCCGTGGCTTACGGACTAAGTATTCGGTATCAAAAAACGTGCTGCAGCGTTTCCCGGGACCTTTCAACCCCCAGCTGGGACGCCCAATTTAGTAGTGAATAAGGCTGCGCATCACGGGGAATCCAGCATCAATTCTGGACGCAGAAAACAGTTGCCATAAAAAAAGACGCCTTAATGGATCAACACACCTCCAACATTCTCGAAAGTCCGGAATATCTGCGCATGAGTCTGGCTGCGGCCATGACCTTAGGTTTTAAGCCGGGCGTCTTTTATAGAAACGCCAGACTATATTGCATCAACCTGTTGCTGACATACCGGGGCGGCTGTGCGGCACGTTGTGCATACTGCGGCCTGTCCAATAGCCGCTCCGGAAAATATCAGGAAAAGAGCTTTATCCGTGTGACCTGGCCCACCTACCCGACGGCCGAGGTCATCGAAGGGATAGCCGAGCGGCAGCACCGTGTGAAACGGGTCTGCATCTCCCAGATTACCAACAGGCGCGCGGTCGGAGACACCTTAACGATTTGCCGGCAACTGCGATCCAGTTTCGACATTCCCGTATCCCTGCTAATTTCCCCAACCATCGTCAACCAGCGCGATTTGATGGACTTTAAAACCGCTGGAGCCGATAAAATCGGCGTGGCAATCGATCTGGCCACCCCGACCCTGTTCGACCGATATCGCGGCAGCGGAGTCGACGGACCGCATTGCTGGGACATTTACATGAATCGCTTGGCCGAAGCCATCAAGATCTTCGGGACGCGTAATGCCGGCTCCCATTTCCTTACGGGAATGGGGGAAACCGAAAAGCAGATGGTGGACATCATCCAAAAGATTCAGGACATGGGGGGCTGGACCCACCTTTTCTCTTTTTGTCCCGAACCCGGCTCACAGATGGTCGATCATCCCATGCCGGCCATGGATCACTACCGCAGGATTCAGCTTGCTCGATATCTTATCGATAAAAACCTCAGTCATGCCAAGTTTTTTGTCTATGATAAGAAACAAAAGATTATCGATTTTGGTTTACCGGCGGGCAAACTCGATGCGGTGATCTCGTCCGGCGAACCCTTTAGAACCAGTGGGTGCGAAGGCTATGACGGTCAGGTCGCCTGCAATCGCCCATTTGCCAATTCAAGACCCGGTCCCGAGATGCGTAACTATCCTTTTCCACCGACACAAGCCGATATTGAATTGATTCGCAAACAGTTGCATTTGAAGCCTGTTCGCCCTGAAATGAGTCACCCTCTAAACAGACAGGGCGGAAACTCAGAAGTTATAAATTGAAATTGAAAGATTGATGAACAAAATTTAAAACTAGTAGGAAGTGGTTAATATGCCGAAAACAGAAGTGTTTGATAAATATTACAAGGATTACGACAGCTGGTTTTTTAAGCACGAATTGGCATATAAGGCGGAAATAAATCTAATCAAAAGACTGATTCCAAAGGGAAAGGGAATGGAAGTTGGCGTCGGGACAGGGAAATTTGCCATCCCGTTTGGCATAAAAGACGGCGTTGAGCCATCTGATAAGATGGGTGAAATTGCTGAAGAAAAAGGCATAAGAGTTGTTAAAGGTGTTGCGGAATATCTTCCATATAATGACAATATTTTTGATTTTGTTTTGCTTGTTACCACAATCTGTTTTGTAGATGATCCTTTGAAAACATTAAAAGAAGCACGAAGAGTCATTAAACCAGATGGGTATATAATAATAGGATTTGTGGATAGAGAAAGCATGATCGGTCAAGAATATGAAAAATATAAAGATAAGAGTAAATTTTACAGTCCCGCCATATTTTATTCATCAAAACAGATAGAGGATTTTCTTGAAAAATCAGGCTTTATCCAGATAGAATCCTATCAAACGCTCTTCCATCCGCTCAATAAGATAAAAGAGATTGAACCGGTTACAAAAGGTTATGGAAAAGGAGCATTTATCGGAATGAGGGGAAAAAAGAGATCTGGGCTCGCCAAGTTAAGCCACTTACATAAAATAGAAAAAGAAGAAAAGATTGATAATAATGTCTTAGCCGATCAGTTTTGAGACCAAAATCGACATTCTAAGCGAATTATCGGCAATGGCGCGAGCAAACAGACATTTCAGTCCGGGGCAATGCTGGCATCTGACCCACCGATGCCGTGAGCAAGGGTTTCTACTGAATCTTTCCAAAGACATCATGTTGTATTTACGTCACACTTGACACACAAATAACGCTTTGAAATACTCATTTTATTGATATGCGATTTTCTATCTGTTATGAACTACTAAACCGGCAGCCAGAATCCGCCGTTCAGGTTTCACTGACCTGCGACGGCTCGCTAAAGTGAGGCAAGATGAGGAGCAAAGAAACTTATGCGGTCGCTGTTCGACGTGAATTCGCCGCTCTGCACTACCTGATCGGCGGCGACTGGGGCGCGGAAAATGAACTCCACGAGCACCACTACCTTGTGGAAATCCGTCTCGAAGGCACTCAATTGGATCGGCACGGTTACCTGATCGACATCGATGTCGTTACGGCCGCCCTTGAAGGACAGGTCGATCGCTACCGGGGCCAGACGCTCAATTCCCTGCCCGAATTCGCCGGTCTCAATCCGAGCCTGGAGCACCTGGCCCGGATTATGGGCATGTCGCTGGCCACAACCATCGATACTCACCTACAGGTCCTCACGGTCAGAATCTGGGAAAACGAATTCGCCTGGGCCGAATATCGAAAAGAGTTCTGATGCGGGTTGGACTGGTAATCACCGGCGATTTGAAAACCCTGACCAGGTCCCTTGGCCTTCCACGATTTCAGCATCGATGAATCCTATTGCCAATTGCCGCAAACCGATGACTGGCCGACCACATTACGACTTCTCGTTGGCCGGCATCCGTGCTATCCACAGCCAGAAAAATACCTGACTTATCGACCAACCGGCACCACCCCTCTACCGACAGACGCCCGTAACAAGGCAGTGCCCATCCACGGTTCTATTAAAAGGATTGATCAGTTTCCGATCCAGAATTGGCTATTGGGCCGTGAGCCGCACCTGTCGGTCACTCTTGCCATCCTTTCCTCCATAACCAGATTGGGTGCACTGTTTACTTCATCGACAACGTATCGGAATCGATTCATTTGTGGGACACCATCGCGAATCAGGCCTACTGCAAAAAAGATCGTGGCGTCATTTTGGCGCATGGCATAATGGTTTTGGACGGCTGCATCGACAAGCCTGAGGTTGAGCGCGACCGAAGGGATATCGAAGAGCGGTATGAAGCCGTTGTCAAGGCATGCCAATGAAAATTATGCCCGCTCATCGTGAAAATCCACAAAAAATGGGGCTAAAGCCGAAGCTTTAGCCCCTTAATGATCTCTTGGCTTTTTCGAACAGAGGTGCAGTTATTTCACGCGCCCCTCGCGCCAGGCCTTGATCAGATCGTCGTAGTTGACCGTCTCGCCTTTCGGCTTCTCGTTGGCCAGCTTCGCCTTGGGGGCGCCGGGCTGGTTCAGCCAGTAGGCTTCGTCCTTTTCGGGGTTCAGTTTCGGTCCGCACTCGCCCTGGGTCTTCGAACGGGCGATGCGCTCCATCACCCTGTCCATCTCTTTAGCCAGATTGTCCATGGCCGTGTCCACGGACACTTCACCGGAAACCGCCTCGCCGATATTCTGCCACCACAGCTGGGCCAGCTTCGGATAATCGGGTACGTTGGTGCCCGTCGGCGTCCAGGCCACGCGGGCCGGGCTGCGGTAGAATTCCACCAGACCGCCGAGCTTAGGCGCCCGTTCGGTAAAGGACTTGTCCCGAATATCGCTGTCGCGGACGGGTGTCAGACCGACGTGAGCCTTTTTCAGGGAGGTCGTTTTTGCCACGCAGAACTGCGCAAAGAGCCAGGCGGCCTTGCGGCGCTCGAGCGGCGTGCTTTTCATGAACGTCCAGGAGCCGCAATCTTGATAGCCCAGTTTCATGCCTTCTTCCCAGTACGGGCCATGAGGCGAGGGGGCCATGCGCCATTTGGGGGTGCCGTCCGCATTGACCGTGGGCCCCGGTTCGACCATGCTGGGAAGAAAGGCGGTATACCAGAAGATCTGCTGGGCCACACTGCCGTTGGCCAGAAAGGGCAGGTAGGTATAAAAATCCATGCCCAGACTGCCCGGGGGAGCGTATTTTCGTAACCACTCCATATATTTACGAAGGGAATACTTGGCCGCCGGGCCGTTGGCGGCCCCGCCGCGGGCCACGGTTGCGCCCACCGGACGGCACCCTTCCACGCGAATGCCCCATTCGTCCACCGGCTTGCCATTGGGAAGCCCCTTGTCGCCGGCACCGGCCATGGACAACCAGGCATCGGTAAAGCGCCAGCCCAAATCGGGGGATTTCTTGCCGTAGTCGTTATGTCCGAAAATGGCCTTACCGTCGATTTCGCGGACATGTTCGGTGAAAAACTCGGCGATATCCTCATAGGCCGACCAGTTGACCGGCACGCCCAGTTCATAGCCGTAAAGCTCCTTGAACTTTTTCTTGAAGTCCGGGCGGCTGAACCAGTCGTAGCGGAACCAGTAGAGGTTGGCGAACTGCTGATCCGGCAGTTGATAGAGCTTACCGTCCGGTCCCGTGGTGAAGGATTTGCCCATGAAGTCGTCTACATCCAGGGTCGGCAGGGTCACATCCTTGCCTTCACCGGCCATGAAGTCCGACAAGGGCACGACATACCCATAGCGGGCGTGGGTGCCGATCAGATCGGAATCGTTGATCCAGCCGTCATAGATGTTTTCGCCCGACGCCCACTGCGTTTGCAACTTTTCGATCACGTCACCTTCCTGGATCAGGTCGAATGAAACCTGGATGCCGGTGATCTCTTCGAAGGCCTTGGCCAGGACCTTGGCCTCGTACTCGTGGGTCGCGATGGTCTCGGAGACGACCTTGATGTTCATGCCTTTAAATGGCTTGGCGGCATTGATAAACCACTCCATCTCCTTGAGCTGTTCCTGCTTGGTCAGGGTCGAGGGCTGGAACTCTTGGTCGACCCATTTCTTGGCGGCCGCCATGTCCGCCATGGCCGGAGCTGCCGCTACGGCCAGCATGACCGTCACTGCAACGCAAAGAAACATCGTTTTTTGCACTTTCACGTTCATGGTCTCCTCCTTTTCGCCTTCAGGGATAGGGTGGGTCGCCCGGACGGCATCGCGGACGTGAAGGCTGAGCGCCCGACGATGACAACCCGTCCTTTTTGTAACCATTTGGAATCCAAGGTGGTGCGTATGGTGGTTTTCCGACAGCTTGCCGGCGGCTTTTTCTTCACCCCCAGCGCATGACGACAACAATCCATGCCAATGAAACGGGAAGAGCGAACCACAGATTCACATCGGTCAATCCGAGCCAGGCCAAATGGATATAGGCGCTGCCCAGCAAGCCGACAAAAAATCGCGTGCCCCTGGTGGTGGGGATCTTTAAGAATCCGCGACGTTCGACGGTCGGTGACACCAGTTCCCAGACGAGCATGCCGCAGATCATCAGAAAGATGGTGATAAAAAATATCGCCGTCGGCACGGTCCAGTACATCCATTCGAAACTCATGCTGATGCCCTATTTTGCCTTATTCTGCTTGGGTTCATGACGTTTTTCTTCGCTCCATTATACACGCCCCAACGCGAAGCCCTTGGCGAGGTGGTTGCGCACGAACCAGATGACTAGGGCGCCCGGAACGATGGTGAGAATGCCGTTGGCTGCTAGCAGGCCCCAGTCCAGGCCGGTGGCGCTGATGGTCCGGGTCATGGTGGCCACGATCGGCTTGGCCTCGGTGACCGTCAGCGTCCGCGCAAAAAGCAGCTCGACCCAACTGAACATGAAGCAGAAGAAGGCCGTTACGCCCACACCCGCTCGGATCAGCGGAATGAACAGCGTGAGAAAAAACCGCGGGAAGGAGTATCCGTCGATAAAAGCCGTTTCGTCGATCTCTTTGGGAATGCCGGACATGAACCCTTCCAGAATCCATACCGCCAGCGGTACGTTGAAAAGGCAATGGGCCAGCGCTACGGCGATATGGGTATCGATCAGGTTTACGGTCGAGTAAAGCTGGAAGTAGGGCAGCAGGAAAACCGCCGGCGGGGCCATGCGGTTGGTCAGCAGCCAGAAGAACATCTGCCCGTCGCCGAGAAATCTGAAGCGCGAAAAGGCATAGGCCGCCGGCAGGGCAAAGGCCAGGGACATGACCGTGTTCATGCTGACATAGATCATGGCATTGATATAACCCGAGTACCAGGTCGGATCGGTAAAGACCTTGATGTAGTTTTTAAAGGTGATATCGGTCGGGTAGAGGGAAAAAGACAACATGATGTCGGCATTGTCGCGCAGAGACATGTTGAGCATCCAGTAGATGGGTACAATCAGCACAATGAAGTAGAAGAGTAAAGCCAAGGATCGCTTCTGGATTTTCATACGGACTTTTCTCCTTTGCCGACATTCAGGAGTGCCTGGTAGAAGATAAAGCTGAACAGCAGGACGATGAGAAAGTAGATCAGCGAAAAAGCCGCCGCCGGACCCAGGTCGAACTGCCCGGTGGCCAGTTTGACCAGATAAATGGACAGAAAGGTGGTCGAGTTCCCCGGTCCCCCGCCGGTCAGCGCAAAGGGTTCGGCATAGATCAGAAAGCTGTCCATCCATCTGAGCAGAACCGCGATCGTGAGCACGCCGCGCATTTTGGGCAGCTGGATATAGCGAAAGACCGCCCAGGACGAGGCGCCGTCAATTCTGGCGGCCTGGTAATAAGCCTCCGGGATAGCGCGCAGCCCTGCGTAACACAGCAGCGCCACCAGTGGGGTCCAATGCCAAACTTCCATGGCCATCAGGGTGACCCAGGCGTAGGAAGGCCGGGCGGTGTGGTCGAAGGGGACATCGAGAAGATCCAGACTGTTGATCCCGACGCCGAACAGCCCGATATCCGGCCGGGTAAAGATGATCCAGATCGTGCCGATCACATTCCATGGAATCAACAGGGGGATGGCCAGCGTCACCAGGCTGGCGGAGGCTTTCCAGCCCTTTTTGGGCATGGCCAAGGCGATGAGGATGCCAAGGGGGATTTCGATCAGCAGAACCAGGCCCGAAAAAATAAACTGACGGCCCAGCGCATCGTGCAGGCGCTTGTCGGTCAACATCTCCTTGAACCACTCCATGCCCACGAACACGGCATTTCCCGGACCGAAGATGTCCTGGATCGAGTAGTTGACCACAGTCATCAGAGGTATGATGGCGCTGAAGGCAACGATGACGAAAACCGGTAGAACCAGAAACCAGGCCCGGTTGTTTTCCCATTTTTCCATAACGACGCTCCTATTCACTCACCAGCCGGTCATCGGCAAACAGCTTGGTCCAATGCGGCGGGAACCGCAGCCAGACGTCGGTTTGGGTAACGCTGTGATCTTCAGGCAGCCGGGCACGCAGCGTGTGGCCGGCCAGCTTGACCGTGAGGATTTTAAAGCTTCCCTGGTCTTCCATCGTATAGACCCGTGCCGGCACGCCACCGGCCACCGTTTCGGCGTGCACCTCTAAACCCATCGGCCGTATTCCCAGCTCCAGCCGGCCCCGCGCTTTTTGTCCCATCGCAGCCATCTTGTCGTCCAGCGGGATGCCGACACCATCCACCCGTGCCATATTTCCATCCAGTGTGCAGGGTAAAAAGTTCATTCCGGGGCTGCCGATGAAATATCCGACGAACTTATGCTGCGGGTTTTCGAAAAGCTCCTGCGGGGTGCCGATTTGAACCAGTTCGCCTTCATACATGACCAGGACTTGTTCGGCAAAGGTCAGGGCTTCCACCTGGTCGTGAGTGACGTAAATCATGGTCAGCTTCAGTTGTTCATGGATCTCTTTGAGCTTGCGCCTCAGGTCCCACTTCAATTGCGGGTCGATAACCGTCAACGGTTCATCGAAAAGAATGGCGGCAACATCGCTTCTGACCAACCCGCGGCCCAGGGAGATCTTCTGTTTGGCATCGGCGGCCAGTCCGGCGGCTTTTTTCTTGAGGAAAGGCGTCAGATCGAGTATTTCGGCGACTTCGAGCACGCGCCGTTTGACTTCGTCGGGCGCCACCCGTCGATTTCGCAAAGGAAAAGCCAGATTGTCGAAAACACTCATGGTGTCGTAAAGAACGGGAAACTGGAAAACCTGGGCGATGTTGCGCTTTTCCGGCGGTAGATCCGTGACGTCCTGGCCGTCATAGAGCACGCGTCCCTTGCTGGGCGTCAACAGCCCGGAAATAACGTTCAGCAATGTCGTCTTGCCGCAGCCCGATGGGCCCAGTAAAGCATAGGCACCCCCGTCATCCCAGGTGTTGTGGATGCGTTTCAGGGCATAGTCGGATTCTTGTTCGGGCTGGGCGACGTAGCTGTGGGCAATCTCCTGCATGTCGATTCGGGCCATATCGGACTCCTGTTGCCGCTGTCGCAGACGGCATCTTTCGGCCTGTTCCGGACGATCACTGTCGATTCGACGGGCTTCTGACCGGGCAGGCGACCAGTTTACCCGCGTCATCATAGACGAACAAGTTGGTGGGATCGACATAGATGGCGATTTCTTTGCCGATCTTGCGGCTGTGAATACCGGTTTCCTGGACCACCAGCGGGGTGCCGGCATGACGGACGTGGATAAAGGTTTCGGACCCGTTGATCTCCGACAGTTCGACGGCGGCTCTAATTTCGATATCCTGATTTCCGGTTTTTGAGAGAAAAAGATGATGCGCCCGCACGCCGAATTGGTAGCTGCCCTCCGACAGTCCTTGCATGTGACCTGTCAAGGGCACCCGAACATCCCGACCCGCCTCGGCCACATTCCCCTGCACCCTGGCGCTGATGTAGTTAATGGGAGGGTCACTGAAAACCTCCGCAACCCGCAGTGTTGACGGACAATGATACACTTCGGCAGTCGCCCCGTTCTGAAGGATGCGACCTTCATCCATTACGACGATGTTGCCGCCCAGCAGTAATGCTTCGGCCGGCTCCGTGGTCGTGTAGACGACAATGGCTTCACGCTGTTTAAAAATATCCTGAAGCTCTTCCCGCAGTTCCTCGCGCAATTTATAATCCAAGTTGACCAGGGGTTCATCCAGCAGCAGAAGATCGGTATTTTTTACCAGGGACCGGGCGATGGCGATGCGCTGCTGCTGGCCGCCGGAAAGCTCGGCCGGCAGGCGGTCGAGTAAATCATCGATCCTGAGCATGGCAGCGGTATCGCGAACGCGCCGGTCGATCTCTTTTTTATCCATGCCGGCCAGTCTTAAAGGCGAGGCGATATTTTTATAGACATTTAAAGAAGGGTAATTGATGAATTGCTGGTAGACCATGGCGACGTTGCGCTTGCGGACGGAAGTGCCGGTAACATCCTGTCCATTCACCAGCACCCGGCCCCGGGTCGGTCGATCGAGACCGGCCATAATCCGAAGCAGGGAGGTCTTGCCGGCCAGCGTGCGGCCTAAAATGATATTGCGGGATCCGGGCGCGAGTTCGAGGTCGATGGCCTTGAGGTGGGTTTCGCGGCCAACAATCTTATCGATCTTTTCAAGGGATAAGGCCATGAGCTGTCTCCCGGCAATCTATAGGCTTTAGGGTAAAGGTTTTGGGCTGCGTTATCGGTCGTCGGCGTATTACAATACAGCCTCCTCCCTCTGGCCTTGCCCAAACCATTATCTTAAAGCCTACGTGCAAATGGAACCTTGAGCTTTGAGATAAAGGTACTGGACTGCGTTATCGGTCGTCGGCGTATTAGAATACAGCCTTCTCCCTCTGGCCTTTCCAAAACCATTACCTTAGAGCCTATGTGCAAATGGAACCTTGGCTGTGAAACTGTGCATAAAGGCGACGATGCTCCCCATTAGCGCGTATAGACATCAGCCATAGCACTGCCCTTCGATTTTCACAAGCGAAAATATAGCTCCGTTTATTTTCTGTTGACCGGCTTTACAGGTCGGCTTTATCGGTTTTGGACGCTACGTAGAGCTCAATATCCGCTGCTCCCAACACCTCCGAAAGAGCTTGGGGGGGCGGCCGGTCTGTAAACAGGGCATCGATCTCATCGATACTGCCCAGTCGGACCATGGCATTGCGCCCGAATTTGGTATGATCGGTTGCCAGAAAAATCCGCCGAGAATTGTCGATGATGGCTCGCGAGACACGGACTTCACGGTAATCGAAATCGAGAAGCGTGCCGTCCATATCGATGCCGCTGATGCCGATGATGCCGAAATCGACGCGAAACTGCTGGATAAAGTCGATCGTGAGCGGGCCGATGATGCCGCCGTCGCGATGTCTTACCAAGCCGCCGGCCACAATGACTTCGAAATTTTCGTTGCCGCTTAAAATGGAGGCGACATTGAGGTTGTTCGTGATCACTTTGAGACGCTGATGGTTGCACAGCGCCTTGGCAATTTCCTCCGTCGTGGTGCCGATATTGATAAAAAGAGACGCATTGTTCGGGATTTTATCCGCAACCATTGCGGCGATTTGCTGCTTTTCTCTGAGGCACAACACTTTTCGTTGTGTGTAGGCAACGTTCTCGGTGCTGGAGGCAACCCCGGCGCCACCATGATACCGGTTGATCGACCCCTCTTCACACAGGGTGTTGATGTCACGCCGAATCGTCTGGGGGGTCACCTTGAATGCTTGTGACAGAGACTCGATCGTTACAAATCCCCTGCTTTGAACCAGCTCGCGGATTTTTTCATGCCGCGTGCGCATCGGCGCCGTTTTTTTACGCGACGCGCCGTCATTCCGGCAAAAATTTTGTTTGTCGCTGCGTCCTGCCGGACCGGATCGCCCATTGCCAGCCCTCATATGTCCTCCATCCAACCGGATTCGGGTATAATACTTTCTTTTATGAAAATTAATAGAAAGAAAAATTCACAAACGAAAATTTATCGTGACACGATATTCCGGTTGTGCTACGGCTGAGAAGAGAAATATGGTTGCACTTGCATGTCTATCCTTCGTTTAACAGCCCGGCTGTGTTTTCACAAGTGAAAATAAAAGAATTTCTTCGGCCGTTAATTTAACGTGGCCTCAATGACTCAGCCAAAACCACATTTGTTGAAAACCGGTGTACTCATCATCGGTGCCGGCGTGACGGGGACTGGTCTCGCCCGTGATCTATCGCTGCGCGGCATTCCCTGCATTCTGGCCGAAAGAAAGGATTTCAACGCCGGCGCGTCAGGTGGCAATCACGGTTTGCTCCATTCCGGCGCCCGCTATGTTGTATCCGATCCGTCGGCGGCTGTGGAATGCCAAAAGGAAAACCGGCTGCTTAAAAAACTGGCACCGCAGTGCATCGAGGAAACCGGCGGACTTTTTGTTGCCGTAGAAGGTGATGACGAGAACTACGTGGCTGACTTTGCCGCTTTGTGCGCACGATTAGGCATAGAATCTCAAGCGTTGGAAGCCTCGGAAGCCCGCGACGCAGAACCGGCTTTGTCGGAAAAGATCATCGCGGCCTTCAAGGTAAACGATGCCGCGATAGACCCCTTTAAGCTCAGCCTGGAAAACATCTCGCATGCCCGGCAGCACGGGGCGGTGTTTCTGCCCCACAGCCGGGCGGTTCAGTTCGACTGCCGCAATCATCGCGTTCGAACGGTTCTGCTGACCGATATCAAAACCGGACGGCACACCACAATCGAAACCGATTTCGTTGTCAACGCTTCCGGGGCCTGGTCCGGAGAAGTGGCGGCCCTGGCCGGTATTCGGCTCCGCATGGTCTACTCCAAGGGCAGTCTGCTGGTGACACAGAGCCGGATGGCCGGTCAGGTCATCAACCGGCTGCGTCGTCCGACCGATGGTGATATTCTCGTACCGGGCGGGACGGTTTCCATCCTCGGCACGACCTCCGTGCGCATCGAATCACTGACCGATTATCGTCCTACCGTGGAAGAGGTGGATCAGATTATTTCCGAAGGCGCCTTGATGATTCCCGCGTTAGAAAACACCCGTTTCATTCGCGCTTATTCCGGCATACGGCCGCTGCTCGATGCACCGGCCACCGACGATGATCGCAGCGTCAGTCGGGGATTTGCTCTGATCGATCATGCAGCGGAAGGCGTTGACAATTTTGCCACCATTACCGGCGGAAAACTAACCACATACCGGTTGATGGCCGAAAAAACGGCCGATTTCATCTGCCGTCGATTCGGCACACCGCGTCCCTGTCGGACACAAACCGAACCTCTTCCGGTGACCTCCGACGGGCGGTGGACCGAGCCGGGTCTGGCGCCACGATTCTGGCTGAAAAATCGCAATCCAGACGACGTTATCCTGTGCGAATGCGAAATGATACCGCAGAGCGTGGTCGACAGCATCGTTCAAAGTATCCGCAATCAGGGTGCGCGGACGGACCTCAAATCGATCGGCTTGCGCAGCCGGATCGGGAAAGGTCCCTGCCAGGGAGCCTTCTGCAGCGCGCGCCTGACGGCCTATCTGTATGATCAAGGGCTGCTGGATGCCCGGCACGGCATCGAAGACCTGAAAACCTTTCTCGATGCGCGCTGGCGAGGACAAAAACCCCTGATGTGGGGAGGTCCGCTCATTCAGGCTGAACTGCAGGAGGCCATGCACTGCGGGCTTCTCGGGCTTGAGCTCGAAGAAGAGTCCTGAGGTCGACGCCGTCACGGCACACAGGAAAAAAATGGCTCAATCGGAAACCATCCATTGCGAACTGATGGTGATCGGCGCCGGAATGGCCGGAATGGCCGCGGCCCTTTTCGCCGCTCGCCACCATGTTTCCACCGTCCAGGTCGGGCTATCCGCCGAAATCATTTATGCCAGCGGCCTGATCGACCTGCTGGGGGTTCATCCGATCGAGAAGGGCCGACGCTGGCGAAATCCCTGGGCGGCCATAGCGGCGGTGTCCAAGTCGTGCCCGAATCATCCCTTTGCCCGTCTGCCCCGAAGTGATATCCGGGCCGCTTTGGATGAATTTATCGACTTTTTGGCAACCGCCGGATTGCCGTATCGGTGCTACAAGGATCGCAATGCGGATGTCGTCACCCCGGTCGGAAGCATCAAGCGAACATATGCCGTGCCTCAAAGCATGTGGAGAGGTGTGCTGGCCTGGCACCGTAAATGTCCCTGCCTGATCGTCGATTTTCACGGCTTGAAAGGCTTCAGTGCACGGCAGATCCAGTCTGTTCTGAAGGACAGATGGCCGGCACTGCGGGCCGTCCGCTTGGCTTTTCCCGATTTGCCGGCCGAGCTCTATCCCGAACGCATGGCCCATGCCCTGGAACTCAGCCGCACCCGCGAGCAATTGGCTGCCGCGGTGAGGCCGCTGATCAAGGACGCAAAAATGTTGGGGTTGCCGGCGATTTGTGGTACCTACCAGACATCGAGCGTGGTGGCAGACCTGCAGAAGAAGATCGGGATTCCGGTATTTGAGATCCCCACCTTGCCGCCGGCCATCTCCGGGTTGCGTCTGAAGAACGCCCTTGAGCAATCCCTTCCGTCCCTCGGGGTCACCACACTTTACAACAAAAAGGTGATCCGGGTGCAGATAGACGGCCGCGGCCATCTCATTTTTGACGTCGGGGCCCGGGAAAAAGAGATCACCGTCCAGGCGCAAGCGGCGATATTGGCCAGCGGCCGGTTTATCGGTCAGGGCTTGACCGCTGATCGCAAACGCATCCGTGAAACGCTTTTCGATTTGACCATATCTCAACCGTCGAGCCGGCGGCACTGGCACCGTGAGCATTTTCTGGATCTCAAGGGTCACGCCATCAATCGAGCCGGTCTTGAAATCGACGAGTGTTTTCGACCATTGACGGCTGACGGCCGCCCGGCTTTTGAAAATCTCTATGCCGCCGGATCCATCCTGGCCCATTGTGATTGGATGCGAATGAAATGCGGCTCGGGTCTTGCGATCGCCACGGCCTATGGCGCCGTCAAGGCCTATCTGAAAAACCGTTGAGTCGGTCGCTTCCGTTAGGTCTCCCGAATTTCTTCGGGTGGCGATCCCGGACCGAATGTGGGTTCGTGTCCGGCGTCAGGTTGAAATGTTGGTTCTTCGCTCATACTCATAAATGACATCTCAGTTGCGCGTTTCACATTTTCAAGAAAATGGGACCTCAGTTATGAGTGCTCATCCAGCTATCGCAACGGCGGATGTTGATCGATTGCGGACTCACGGTCAACTTGCCGCAACCGCGGAAGGGAGGTAAAACAATGGCCAAATATATCGGTGCCTTGGATCTGGGAACCACGAGCAATCGGTTTATCGTCTTCGACCACCAGGGCCGGATCATCGGCTTTGACCAGATGGAGCACGAACAGATTTTACCTCGGCCGGGCTGGGTGGAGCACGACCCAATGGAGATCTGGCGCAATTCTCAGGCCGTTATCAAAGGGGCTTTGGGAAAAAGCGGCATCAGCGGCGGCGACCTGGTCGCAATCGGTATCACCAATCAGCGTGAAACGGCCGTGCTGTGGGACAAAAATTCCGGCCGTCCCCTTTACAATGCGATTGTCTGGCAGTGCACCCGGTCCAATGACATCTGTCGGCGGCTGTCGGCCGGGCACGGACAGGACCGGTTTCGAGAAAAGACCGGACTGCCCATCGCGACCTATTTTTCAGGACCCAAGGTCCGCTGGATATTGGACGAGGTCCCGGAGGCCCGCACGGCGGCCCAAAAGGGTTCGGCCCTTTTCGGTACCATCGAATCCTGGATTATCTGGTGGCTGACAGGCGGGCCGAACGGCGGGGCGCACGTGACCGATGTCACCAATGCCAGCCGAACGCTCATGATGAATTTGAACACCCTCGATTGGGATGATGAGATTCTGAATGTGCTGGACATTCCCCGCCGGATCCTGCCGCGCATCGTCCCGTCCAGCGATCGGAATACCTGGGGTCATACGGCCAAAGACGGTGCCTTTAATTCAACCATTCCGGTGTGCGGTGCTCTGGGCGATCAGCAGGCTGCACTGGTGGGGCAGACGTGTTTTGAAGTCGGCGAGGCCAAGAACACTTACGGGACCGGATGCTTTCTGCTGTTGAATACCGGCAACGAACCCGTGGCTTCCCGACACGGTCTCCTGACGACCGTCGCTTACCAGGTCCGGGGGGAGAAACCGGTCTATTGTCTCGAAGGCTCGATTGCCATTGCCGGTGCCCTGGTGCAATGGCTGCGGGACAATCTCGGTTTGATTGACGCGGCACCGGATGTCGAAACCCTGGCCCGCACGGTGCCGAACAATGGCGGCGCCTACATCGTGCCGGCTTTTTCGGGGTTGTTCGCCCCTTACTGGCGCTCCGACGCGCGCGGTGTCATCGCCGGCCTGACCCGATTCGTCAACAAGGGTCATCTGGCGCGTGCCGTTTTAGAGGCCAGCGCCTACCAGACCCTCGAGATCGTCGAGGCCATGAACAAGGACTCGGGAGTGGCTCTGACTAGTCTCAAGGTCGACGGCGGGATGGTGGCCAACGAGCTGCTCATGCAATTTCAGGCGGACATCCTGGACGTTCCGGTCATTCGTCCGGCTGTCACCGAAACCACCGCTTTGGGGGCGGCTTACGCGGCCGGGCTTGCAGTGGGCTACTGGTCCGATAGTGACGAACTCCGGCACAACTGGGCGGTCGACAAAACCTGGGAGCCGCAAATGGATCCGGCCGAGCGGCAAAAGGGGATCGGTGACTGGAAAAAAGCAGTCGCGAGAACATTTAACTGGGTAGAATAATGCTTTTCGAATTCGGCACGGCGAACCGCATCATCTTTGGTGCCGGTGCGATCGAACGCGTGGGACGGCTGGCTGCAGATCTGGGGCGACGCGCCTTGGTGGTCACCGGCCGCTCACCCGAGCGTGCCGATGCGCTCGTGCAACAGTTGAAAAAACACGATGTCCTCGTCGGTCGTTTCAGCGTAACCGGCGAACCGACATTGGGGCTGTTGACGGAAGGATTGTCTCAGGCGCGAGCTCATGGTGCCGATGTGGTCATCGGTTTTGGTGGCGGCAGTGTCATCGATACCGGCAAGGCTTTGGCCGCGCTGGTTAACAATCCCGGTGACATAATGGACTATCTGGAAGTCATCGGTCGGGGCCGGCCGCTGACGAATGTTCCGGCGCCTTGTATCGCCGTTCCGACCACGGCTGGCACCGGGGCCGAGGTCACCTGCAACGCTGTTTTGAAATCGACCGAACACGACGTAAAGGTCAGCCTGCGCAGCCCGATGATGTTCCCGCGTTTTGCGGTCGTCGACCCTGAGGTGACGCTGTCGCTGCCACCGCCAGTTACGGCCGCCACAGGCATGGACGCCCTGACCCAGCTCATCGAAGCCTTCGTGTCGAAGAGATCGAATCCCCTGACCGACAGTTTGTGCCGCGGTGGAATCAAAAGGGTCGCCCGCTCTTTGAGAACAGTCTATTTTCAGCCGGACGACGCGGAAGCCCGCAGCGACATGTCCCTGGCCAGCTTGTTCAGCGGCCTGGCGCTGGCCAATGCCGGGCTCGGTGCGGTTCACGGCATAGCCGGACCGCTGGGCGGTCTGTGCGACGCACCCCACGGTGCGATTTGTGCAAAACTACTGCCGACCGTCGTGAAGGCCAACGTGCAGGCCCTGCAGATTCGAGAGCCGACTTCGGCGGCCCTGGTCCGGTACCAAGAGGTATTTCGTTGGTTGACCGGCTCCCGGACCGCAACCGCAACCGACGGCATCGAATGGCTCCATCAATTGGTCAGGGATTTGCAGATCCCACCACTTAGCGATTACGGGTTGCAGCCAAGTGACACGGCGAGATTGGTGCCTCAGGCTCAGAAGGCCAGCAGCATGCAGACCAACCCGGTTTCTCTGACCGCCGCGGAACTGGCGGAGATTTTGTCCGAGGCCATCACAGCGAGGGGTTTGGTACGAAAATAGAATCAGAGCCGCAAATAGAAACTTGAAACTTGAAACTCGAAAAGCGGAAACAGTGGTGGTTTAAGGGCCATGAGCGTTTAATCGATAAAATCGATGATGCCCTTTAACTGACCAAACTGACTTAGCCGACTCAATCCCGCCGCGTCGGGACTAAACCGGCTCAACGGACTCAACTGACACAACCGAAAAAGGTTTGCACCTCCGCCCGGATGAACGGTTTCGAAAGACGGCTTAAACTCGCCGCTAACGGGCTCAGACAGTCAGCCGCTGTTCGCAACCGCTCATCCGGGCTCCGGCGCGTCATTTTCATGCACCGTGGCGGCCCAAAGGACGCGTCATTTTGTTAACGTTATTGAGATCACGATCCTAAAAAATGCAGAAGGGAAACAAGATGCCGAGCGCGAACCCGGTGACCACTTTCGACGAATACCAGCTCAGGGCTCGCGGGCGCCTTTCAACTGCCCGGGAAACCATCAAAGTTTACCGGGACATGGCCGGCGCGGCCCCCCATTGGAATCCGGCGCATGTTCTGCAAGCGGAATGCCGGGCGGCGATCGACCTGCTCGACAAAATGACGGAGAGATTGGACCGCAAGCTGGTCGTCACCCTGATCGGACCCAGTGGGGCCGGCAAATCGACCCTCTTGAACGCCCTGTCCGGTGACGACAGGCTCTCGCGGGCCGGCGACGACCGGCCGACGACCAAAGAAGTGGTTGTTTTTTGCCGGTCTCGATCCGATGCCGACCTTCTGCTCTCAGGCCTCACACCCGATACGGTTTCCGTGGCCCAGCGTCCGGGCGCCGCCGGGCTTGAGCACGTCATTCTGGTGGACACCCCCGACATGGACAGCACGGAAAGCGAAAAGTTCCACCCGGTCCTGGAGAAAACCCTTGGGCTGACAGATGTGCTGGTGTGCGTGTTGAACGCCGAGAACCCGAAACGCCGCGACACGATCGTTTTCCTGAAGCGTTTCGTCGACCTCTTCCCCGGCAGTGCGCTTTACGTGGTCTTGAACCGCTGCGATCGCCTTCCGGAAGACGAATTGAAGGCCACCATTTTGCCGGATCTCCGAAACCACCTCGAGGCTTCATGGCAAAGAGAGGTCGACCACATTTTCTGCATCAGCGCCCGCAGCCACCTCAATGACCCCCGCTGGCCCGAGGATGAAAAACCGTTCCACGACTTCGACCAGTACCCGCAGCTACGGGACCTGATTTATGGAACCCTGAGCCGGGGCGGTCGCTTCGTCAATACCCGCGTGGAGCGAGCCGATCACTTGGTGGAGTTGGTCCGGCGGTCTGTCCGCTCAAATGTTGCGGAGGTGAAGGACCGGCTGATCGGCGTGCGCAGGGATGTTCTCGTGCTGGAGCAAAAGGCGACGACGGCTGCAACGGCCGCCTTTAAAGAGAGCGGCACGCAGATGATGACCGGCGTTCAGGCCATGTTCTATCAGAATCTCGCCGGGCGGTGGTGGGGTCCGGTCGGATGGCTGGTGGCCCTCTGGGCCCGGTTTCTCATGGCCGGTGCCGGGGTGGTGGCCACGCTGCGTTTCGGCAACCCGGTGCTTCAACTCTGGGGGCTCGTCTCCTCTCTGGTGCGCTACCGTAAAACCCGTAGCGCGGTCGAAGAGGCCGCTACCGGTGGAGAAATGGCGCCGGTGATGCTTAAGTACCGCTTCACGCTCCAGCAGGCCTGGCCGGATATTGCCGATAAATTGATTGCCCTGGGATTCAACGGCGGGGTACGGGACGCCGCCGCCGTTCTGCCGGACGAAAAGGCGCTGCAACAGCACCTGTCGGCTTCATGGAAATCCAAAATGGAGGCGGTGATGGAGCAAAGGGCTGCTTCCGTGTCGGGCTTTTTTTTGCAGCTGGTCTTCAACCTTCCGACCCTTGCGGTCATGGGACTCTTTGCCTTTCAGAGCGTTAAGAGTTTTCTTTTTCAGTCGACCCTTTCATCCGGATACTTTCTGCATGCGGCGGTCAGTGTCCTGATGGTGTGGTTGCTCTCCTTTGTTCTATTTCAAGTCATCGTGCGGTTCGCCAGCGGTCGGAATCTGCTCGACAGGACCTTCAGGCGGTTGGTCGACGGGGTCGACCCCGACGGCAGTGAACTGCTGAGTCGCTCGATCGTGACAGAAATCGACGCCGTTCTGAGGTTGAATGACGTGTAGTGTCGCCGTCGGATCAGCGAATATAAAAAAAGAGAAAAGAGTACACCTCTGCAGAGACAGTGGCCCAACTGACGAAAAAGCGGCGCAATCTCCCGGCGGTGTCGACCTTGTTTGTTTTCCTTGACACCCTTAATTCATGTAATTACAATGTGACCACAATAAACCTTTAGGAGACCATCCATGAGAGCGCGCATCGTAAAAATCGGTAATTCCCAAGGAATACGCATCCCAAAGCCGCTCCTTGAACAGCTTGAAATTAAGGAGGATGTCGATATCGAAGTTGAAAACAACCAAATCATCATACGGCCGGTTTCAAAACCAAGATTTGGATGGGAAGAGCTATTCAGAGAAATGGCCAAAAATGACGATGATGCTCTCATCGATGGCGAGTCATCCATTAATAATACCTGGGATGAAACAGAATGGCAGTGGTAGCCCAACGTTTTGACGTCTTTCTGGTTAATTTAGATCCTACGATGGGCTCGGAAATTAAGAAAACGAGACCTTGCCTGATCATATCACCTGATGAAATGAACCGGCATATCCGGACTGTTATTGTTGCTCCGATGACAACTGCAGGAAAAAACTATCCCACTCGGATTTCTTGCACATTTCAAAATAAAAAGGGGCAGATCGTATTGGATCAAATCCGCACGATTGACAAGGCGCGATTCATCAAAAAGCTCGGTTCAATCGATGCTCAAGTTCAGGTTGAAGTGATTTCCACGCTTCAGAGGTTGTTTGCTTTTTAATCGCATCATCGGCACCCTTCTTTGTTTTCCGATTGAATTGCAGCAAAAGGGCCGCTCATTGACGCATCTTGACAAGTAGTCGTCGGTCGGCACTTCCTTCATACAGGTCCATCGGATCAGTGCATTACTCGAGCCGGTAGCCCGCAGCCAGCAGGGCGGTTTCGATCTCCTTGAGGTGTGTCGGTCCCCGGGTTTCGAGTTCCAGTTCGACATGGGTCACGTAAAGGGGAATGCCCCTGACATTGCGGTCGTGATAGATGTGCAGCACGTTGGCTTTCAGATCTGCGACCAGCACCAGGAGCCGGGCCAAAGCGCCCGGAACGTCCGCCATCCGG
This sequence comes from Desulfobacteraceae bacterium, assembly GCA_029287875.1. Classification (GTDB taxonomy): domain Bacteria; phylum Desulfobacterota; class Desulfobacteria; order Desulfobacterales; family SG8-13; genus JARFQH01. The sequence continues at coordinate 49,353 of JARFQH010000087.1, forward strand.
ACCCGGATGCGCATTACCCGGCCGCTCTTGATGAGGCCCTGGCTGATGATCCGGCCCAGGAGCGGGCTGTCGACATTGCCGCCGCTAATCACCAGAACGGTCTTTCCTCCTTGGGGAACCCCCACGGCACCGTTCATTACCGCCGCCAGGGGTGCCGCTCCAGCACCTTCGGCCAGAATCTTTTCCCGTTCCAGCAACAGCAGTATGGCGGCCGCGATTTGTTCCTCTTCGACCAGTACCACCTCGTCGACGCATTCCTGGATGATGTCGAATGTCAGTTGGCCCACTTTTCTGACGCTGATGCCGTCGGCGATGGACGATCTTCCGTCGACTTGGGTGATGCGGCCTTTCATGATCGCATCATAGGTCGAAGGACAGCCCGCTGTCTGGACCCCGATGACTTGCGTATCGGGGGCCATTGCCCTGGCTACCGCAGCGATGCCGGATATCAGGCCGCCGCCGCCCACCGGTACCACGACGACGTCAGGATTCGGCATATCGTCGAAAATTTCGAGACCCACGGTTCCCTGCCCGGTAATGACGTCCGCGTCATCAAAGGGGTGGATAAAAAGACGGCCTTCAAGAGAAAGACGCTGCGCTTCGTCAAGGCACTCGCCGATACTCTGTCCGGAGATGACCACTTGTCCTCCGTACATGAGGGTGGCCTCTTCCTTCGAGATGGACACCCACTCGGGCATGACGATGGTTGCCGGTATTCCGAGTTGCCTGGCCGCCAGGGCCACTCCCTGGGCATGATTGCCGGCAGAAGCCGCCACAACCCCCCCGGGACCGATCTTATCCATGCATTTGAGCAGTTTGAACGTGGCTCCGCGAATTTTGAACGATCCGGTCTTCTGCAAGTTCTCGAGTTTGAGGTAAATCTCCCCGCCGAACATGCGGCTGAGGGCCGGCGAATTGACCAGGGGAGTCTTGAGGATTTTGTCTTCGATCAGGGCCGCTGCCTGCCGGAACTGCTCGATGGGCATCATGCTCCATTCCTTTTTTAGGGGGGGACGCTGCTGTGATTTTACCTCGAAAAAGAGGCGACTCTGAAACGATTGACGTGAAACTGCCCGAAACGGCGTCCGATTTACGAGACCCCGGTGTGACTGAGAGAAGGTCCCGCGAAATCGTGGGCTTGATCATCCGGAACGAATGGTCTAATAATGAAAAATTGATGCCGCTACCAGCGGTATCTTGTCGGCCCCCCTTTTTTACAACAACCGAAACCACGGAGGCATGTTATGGCATTTGTTCTTCCTTCCTACAAGTCGCCGGATCTGGAGCCTTTCAAGAGGTCACCCACCGTGGTTTTCAAACCGGTGGCGACTACCGGCGTGGCACCTGATGATTATCATGCCACCTCGGTTTATCCGGAATACTTCCACCTTCAGCCTGCGGAGTGGCGCCTTCTGGAAGAGTCGCGCATGGACTGCGTCGTGGTTCGCATGGAAGACGACCGGCTGCAGGTGACGGAATTCAGGAACCTCAAACCCGGGGACCAGGTTGCCTGCGGCCGACGGGAAAACGGTGAAGACGGTATTTACGTCCACACCGAAGCCTTCGAGTTTCCACCACACGTCAAGGAGAAGTTCGCTTTCCGCTCGCACTTGACCCGTGAGACCTCTTTTTCTATCGATTACGACGAACTCTACGATCTTCTCGGACACGAGCGCGAGCACGGGTTCATCCTGTGGGTTCTGGGCCCCGCCGTCGTCTTCGATCACGATTCGCGCCAGGCATTCGGCAAGCTGATCGATAACGGATTCGTGCACGGGTTAATGGCCGGAAACGCTCTGGCCACTCACGACCTGGAAGGGACCCTGTTCGGAACGGCCCTGGGGCAGGAACTCTACGCGAAGCGGACATTGGCTCTGGGGCATTACCGGCACCTGGACGCGCTCAACAAAATCCGCGGTATCGGTTCGATCGAAACCGCCGTTGCAAAAGGCGCCATCAAAGACGGGGTCATGCACGCCGTGATCCGGAAAAAGATTCCGTACGTGCTGGCAGGCTCCATTCGCGACGACGGCCCCATGCCCGAGGTGATCGCCGATGTCTACCGGGCCCAAGACCGGATGCGGAATTTGACCCGCAAGGCCACTACCATTGTCTGCCTGGCGACCCAACTGCACTCCATTGCCACCGGCAACATGACGCCTTCCTACACGGTGGCGGGCGGCGTGGTCCGGCCGGTCTACTTTTATACGGTGGACATGTCCGAGTTTGCGGTCAGCAAGCTGGCCGACCGGGGTTCGCTGACGGCCCGTTCGATTCTGACCAACGTCCAAGATTTCGTGGTGACCGTCGAACGGGGCCTCAGCAAGCGCTGCGCCTGAAGCCTGTTACTTAACGATCTGCGTTCCCGCCTTGCCCCGCATGGCCGCTTCAATGTCTACGATGGAGCAGATCACAGCCCGTTTGCTCCGGTTCTCGACGAACTGCATGGCAGCCTCGATCTTGGGCCCCATCGAACCGGCCGGAAATTGCCCTTGCCGAAGATACTCTCGGGCTTCTGCCGTCGTCATTACCGGCAAGAGTTCCTGGCCGGGCTGCCCGTAGTTGAGCATCGCTCCGTTTTCGTCGGTAGCGATAATAAAGACGTCCACCCTCGCCTCCTCGGCGAGCCTGACGCTGGCCAGGTCCTTGTCGATGACTGCATCCACACCGCAGAAAGTGCGCCCTTCGCGTATCACCGGAATGCCGCCGCCGCCGCAGCAGATGACGATGAAGTCAAGCTCGATCAGCCGGACGATTTCCCGCTTCTCGACGATGGTCACGGGGCGGGGGGATGTCACCACCCGTCGCCAGCCTTTGGCCGTTAACCGCGTCTGATAAGGTGCTCGGTTTGCACGGGTCCGGGTCAGAATCGGGCCGATGGGCTTGCTGGGGTCACGGAAGGCGGGATCGTTTTCGTCCACGACCACATAGCTGATGAGGCTCACAATTGGTTTGGCGTGAATTCCAAGTTCCATCAGCTGGCTGTCCAGTGTGGACTCGATCATGTAACCGATCTGCCCCTGAGTCTGGGCCACCAGGATCTCCAGCGGCAGCTGCGGCACCTTCTTGCAGCTTTCCTGCTGGAGTAACAGGTTACCCACCTGGGGACCGTTGCCGTGGGTGATGATAATCCGGTGTTCGTGCGAGAGCCGGGCGATCTGCCGGATCGGCACCTTGAGGTTCTCGAACTGTTCCTCGATGGTGCCTTTCTGCCCCTTGCGGATCAGGGCGTTGCCGCCCAGCGCCACCAATAAAATCGGTTTTGGATTGGGTGTCTTCATGGCGGCCTTGCGGCTACTGCATGGGTCTCTGCAGTTTCTCCATCAGGACTTCTTCAAGTGTTGGCGAGCCGTGGTCATGATATTCGTAGCGCACTCGCAGGTTCGGTTTTTCGATGTTGAGGATGCGGGGCAGATGGATCGGCGTGGCAAACAGCACCAAGTCGCAGTCGGCATTGGCGATGGTTTGCTCCAGGTCTCGGATCTGAGCGGGGCCGTATCCCATGGCCGGCAACACCTTGCCCATGTGGGGATACTTGGTATATGTGGCGATGATGGAACCCACTGCATACGGGCGGGGATCGATGATTTCGGCTGCACGGTGCTGCCCGGCAGCGATCAGGCCGGCACCAAAGGGCATCTCGCCGTGGGTTAACGTGGGGCCGTCCTCCACCACCAGCACCCTTTTCCCGCTGATTCGTTCCGGCTGGCTTACCAGGACCGACGACTCGGCCAACACGGTCTTCGCTTTGGAGGCATAGCGGTCAATGTTACCGCGGACCTGCTCCACCTTCTCGGGGGGTGCGGTGTCCACCTGGTTGATCACGGCAATGTCGGCCATCAGCATGTTGGTTTCCCCCGGGTAATACAGCCGTTCGTGACCGGCGCGGTGGGGGTCGAAGAGCACGATGTGCACATCCGGGAAATAGAACGGTGTGTCGTTATTGCCGCCGTCCCAGACGATGACGTCGGCTTCGGTTTCCGCTGCTTTGAGGATTTTGCCGTAGTCGATTCCGGCATATACCACAATGTCCTGGTCTACCAGTGGCTCGTACTCTTCCCGCTCTTCGATGGTGCAGTGGTGGGTATCGAAGTCCGCGTAACTGGAAAACCGCTGAACCTCCTGTAGCCGAAGGTCACCGTAGGGCATGGGGTGTCGAACCGCTACGACCCGGCGTCCGCGGGCTTTCATGATTTCGCAGACCTTGCGCGTGGTCTGCGACTTGCCGCAGCCGGTGCGCACGGCGCAGACGGCGACCACCGGCTTGGAAGCCCGCAGCATGGTGTAGGTGGCGCCGATCAGAGTGAAATCCGCACCACCGGCCATGACGACGGAGGCCTTGTGCATGACCTCCGTATGAGGCACGTCACTGTAGGAGAAGGCGACCAGGTCGGCCCTATGCTGTTGGATAAGTTCGCGCAACTGCTCCTCGGGAAAAATGGGGATGCCGGTCGGGTACATCTTTCCGGCTAGTTCGGGTGGGTAGCGGCGGTCTTCGATATCGGGGATCTGGGTGGCCGTGAAAGCGATGACCGCATAGCGGGGATTGTCCTTGAAATAGACGTTGAAATTGTGAAAATCCCGTCCGGCGGCCCCCATGATAATGACTTTTTCTATCATTTGATATCTCCATTACGCGATGAACGGCATCGAAAGATACGATCGTCGACCGCCAATCGACACCGGGGCGACGAGCGGTGCGATCGTTTGGAACCCCCCTCGCCGAATCATGGGGCATGCAGGTCTTTCTGAACTCTGCTGATCTCTGCCCGGATCGTTACGGTTTCATCCTTCTGAATGAACAAGCGGCGGGTTTTCTTCTTTTCGTGCCTGGTTCGAATAGTACTGGTGATATTCGAGAACTTTTTTGATGTAGATCTGGGTCGTACTGAAGGGCGGTATGCCATTATACTCCTGAACGCGCTGAATGCCGGCATTGTAGGCAGCCAGTGCCAGGCTGACATCTTGTTTGAAGAATTTCATGAGCTTTTTGAAATACCTGACGCCGGCGTTGATGTTTTGAACCGGATCGAAAATATCGTCGACGCCCATCGATTCGGCCGTGAGGGGCATCAGCTGCATCAGGCCGCTTGCACCCATCGGTGAGATGGCATGCGGGTCGTATCCGGATTCGGCGCGGATGATGGCCTTGATCATGGCCGTATCGACATTGTAACGGGCCGATGCCGCCGCGATAATGGTTTGAAAAGTTTGTTCGTGCTTGAACTTGGGAAGGTCCATCGGCGGCTTTTCAGGCGGCGGCCGCAATGTTGGACTCATTGCCTTGTCTGCCGATTGAAACGGTTGAAGAGAAAACCGCTGATTGATCTGCTGAATTTTCATCAGAACCCGAAAGGGGTCGAATGAATTGAGTTCCTGCGGGAACAACGATGGTATGGGGGGATAGCGGAAGGAAGCGGCAACTCCCGGTAAAACGTTACGGTTCATGACATCCATGGGCGGGAAGAACGCCACATAAAGGAGTGCCGCACCACAGATGAACCACATGGCCAGCATGTTGAGCGACCAGTTTTTACAGAACTCGGGTTTCATATTTTTTATTGGTCTGCAAAAATTCGATGCACATTATACTCTCTGATAACCGTATTCGGCCCGATGGTCAACACCCAAAATCGATCTATCGTACAAAAACAGGACCTGGAGGCTTCGACCGAAATGATCATGTGGCCGCATTCCAATATATCGATATTAAAGCATAAAATGCAATAAACATGCAAAGACGACCAATTTATGATTCGATGTAATATCAACCATTTAAGAAAATTGCCATTTTTCGTTTGCCCTGAATTAAGAAAACGGTGTTATATTGATCGGTACAGAAATCCATGAACAGGACCACGACATGCCCCTGCTGCGACGCCACAGGAAAATTATTTTTATCTCCACTGCCGTTCTTTTGATTCTCTTGACAGCCGGTGCCTACCTGCTCCCGAAACTCACTCTGATCATTCCGATCAAGGTCGATTATTCGCGCGTTGGCGCTCCCAGGGTTTACCTTCTGCCGGTCGACCGGCTTATTGAGGTCTCTGAGAATAAACGGGTCGGCGGCGTTCGCCACGCCGGTGCTTGGTTCTCATTTGCGACACCGTTCGACCTTGAGAAAAACTATGATTCCGAACACGCTCAAGCCTTTTTGTTTGGCAATCGAAAGTCATTTGTCGTCTCCCCGCAGCTGGAAACGGAAAGGATCGTAAAGAAGCTGTTGGCAGGGGGAACCGCTGAAACCCGCAAGATGAAACGCCTGCTGGGAGAGGAAAACATCGCATCCGAGTATGCCGCCTTGGACCTGTGTCTGACAACAACACCGGAGCCCGTCGGGCTGTCTTCCTCAATAAGGGAACTGTCGCGAACCAGTCTTATGCTGATTCTCAAAAAAGCGTTCAGTGGGCTCGGCGATGTGATCTACCGGTTCAGTCTCGGAGAGTCGAAAGGGTTTCAGTTCGGCAATCCGGCCACGGCATCAGACGTCTATGTTTATTTATTCAGCCCTTCCGACCGTATGTTCCGCATGAAATTTACGTCGATGACACAGGGGGTGATCGATTTTTTCCTCACCTCGATTGAATTTTCGGCACCGCCGAACCGCACCCAGACCGGTTGACCAAGTGCTGCCACGCGCCGGGAAAGCTAATAGCGCATCACAGGAGTGTATATGCAATATTTATTTCGTCAAAGATTGAAGAACAAGAGACCCTGCATCGGCACGATTGTCGGCGTCCCTTCGCCTGAAACCGCAGAGGTTCTGTCACTTGTTGGCTTTGATTGGATGGATGTCAAATCGGTCGACCCTATAGGCAGTTTACTTTTTAACGTACGGGAGATGAGATGGAACTTTTAAACGGCAAGGTTGCCGTAGTTACCGGTGCCAGCAAGGGCATAGGGCGGGCGACGGCACTCCGGCTGGCACGCGAAGGTGTCGCCCTGGTTGCCGGTGCCACCGGTTTGGAACGATTGGAGACAATGAGGGAGGAAGCCGAAAGCCTGGGAGCAGCAATCCTCGTGCAGGCATGCGTCGTCACCCGCCTGTCGGATTGCGAAGAGTTGGTCAAATCTGCCGTGAAACAGTTCGGGGGAGTCGATATTTTGATCAACAATGCCGGCATCGGGTACTCGGGACGTGTGGTTGACTCTAATCCACGGGAGGCGGACCGAATGGTGAGGGTCAATGTTCTGGGCGTCTATTACATGGCCCGTTCGGTTCTACCAGTCATGATAGACCGGAAAAAAGGCGACATCGTGAACATCGCCTCAGTCGCCGGTTTGAAATATTCACCCAATTTTGCCCTTTACTCGGCTACCAAATTTGCCGTGCGGGCCTTTTCGGAAGGGTTGCGCAATGAGGTGCAGGCACACAATATACGCGTGGCCACCGTGAACCCCGGCATGGTCGCTACCCATTTTTTCGATGCGTTCTCCGCAGAAGGTGTTGTCCTGCCGACAGATAAGGGCGATCTGCTAAAACCGGAGGACATCGCCGACGCCATTCACTTCGCCCTGACGCGGCCGCGCTCCGTGGCTCTAAATGAGGTAACGATACGGCCTTACTGGCAGGAGCGATGATGAGATAGCGACGGTTGAGAAGATGGCGGCTGCCGGTTTTAGAACCAAGGTATATGAAAGATATTTTTACATCAAATTACATTTCCGAGCAAACACCTGAGATAAGATTCCTTGAGGGGGCCATCGGGGATTTCCTGCAAGCGCCGGTGGCAATTAGGACACAAAAAAAGGGGGCCGTCCATTTTGCGGATGTCACAACTGATGATCTCTGCCTCGCAGGCGTCACAGCGGCAAAAAATTTTCTGAATCTCGGAGCTTTCCATAGAGCGGCACCAGCCGTCGAGTTGAACACCGATACCAAAAGCAGGTTGCGGGGTCGTCGGCAGGGGAATGCACCTCTTGACCGTTGCATTGCAGAGCTTGAAATCCGGCGGGCAGGTCAACGCCTCCGAATTCTTCTCGATAAGGACTCGGCAGGCATTGCCGTCCTTTATCGCGTTGCCGCCGACGAAATACAAACCGTCGATGCTGCTGTTGTGTATGGTGGCAGGGTAAAACTGCTCCTTGCGGCCGATACAGTACATCACCGGCATTTCACAGGTGGTGCGAGGCCATCTTCTCCGGTCGGTCGGGTTCATCTTCTCATACCCTTATTGTGAAGGCTGTCATGCTGACGTCTGGCCTTTGCCGGGATTGGCGACTGATGGCCCGCGAGCGCCGTGTCTCCTGCTGGTTTCAGTCGTCACCCAAATGCTTTCCATGTTGTTGAATTGCGAATCAATTGTTAAGTTCCTTAAAATTATAATTAAAATTAGCTATAGTCAATACTTTTTCATCCTGCTGAGGTCACGCTTTTCTGTCAGCAGTTGCAGACCACGGCCATTAACGTCCTTTTTACACTGTGTTACATATGAATTACTTTAACAAGCCTGTCTATAGGGGAAGAGCTTCAATTTATTTGGGGGAATACCATAATATGGGGATTTTTTCCCGGACGTGCAGGCGGCAGTGCCGTCATGCAGGAGGATAAAAAGAAAAATCCGAGCTACGCGCGTGCTTAGGTCGTGTGCGACATACCTTTCAGAATCTGACCACGCTTTTTGTCGTTGTTCAGATCGATGTCGGTTCGCGTTCGATAATCCCCGTCAGGCAGCCGACCGCGCCGGCAGCCTTGGCCAGTTCGCCGACCTCGATCGTCAGACAGCAGATACCGAGGTCCTCATAAAAGGCCTGGGTGTTGGGGTTCCCGGCCGGCATGAGGATTTTTCGCGGGCCGATGGTGACAAAGTTCAATGCAAATCCCCGAATCGCTTCGACCTCATCCGGAATGAAATGAACGGTGTAGCCATGGTTGCGCAAAGCCTCCACCGCAACGTGGGACAGCTGGCGCGGCCAGGCGAGGGCCAGGCTGCGGTCGACCAACCGCAGCATTCCCATCAAATGCATGGTGCCGAACGGCAGGTCGACCTGGATGACCCGAACATTCATCTCCAGCAGCAGCGCGGTCACTTGGGATGCCCCTTCGGCGTTGGTGCGGAGCCCTCTGCCTAACATAACAGTTGACGGATCGATCCAGGCGGCATCGGCACCTTCGAAGGTTCCCCGACCCCGAACGGACTTCAGTATCGGCACACCCAGTTCGGCCAGTCGCCGGGCGACCCAGCGTTCTTCACCCGCCCGGACCGTTGACGCCGGCCGAGCCAGGACGGCGCCCTCCGGTGTCATGAACATCAAATCGGAAACAAACATCTGGTTTGGTAAACTGGCCACTCCAGGCTCGACATAAAAGACCTTGATGCCGGCCTGGATGTACGCCTGAGCGAGCGTCTCGTGCTGACGACAGGATTTTTCCACATCCAGTCGAGCGAGCATCTGGACCGTGTCCGGGTTTTGCGTGGTTCGAAGTTCCGGACCCGGCCGGTGAAGAAGGACCGCTTTCAGTGCGGCCCATTCGTTTGACTGACCGTAATGGCCCCAGATGCGACCGGCTTCTTCTCGCAATGAACTTCTTCGCGGAGACCAACCGCGGCCGCCGTAAGCCGACGTGTTGTGCAGGAAATCTAAATTCACCGACCCACCTCGATTTCTTTATATGGATTACAGCCCATGATCCACCTGCCGGACTGCCAGCCGAACCATTAGATCATCTAAACGGAATATTCAAGCCTATATGTCGTCATTGCGGTTTCGTCCCAATAAGGGCAAAAATTGACATTTCCGGCCGATACAGTACAATTAACAATCATCGCTACTCTGCCCGATCAGCGGCGGTCGATTTGCCGGCGAACGTGTCGAGGTTGAGACCGCGAGTCACCGTAATCACTGAATGAACAGGAGGGAAAATGAAGCTATCGGCTATCGCAGCGATTGCAGTCATCGGTTTAGGTCTCGTTGGATTCAGCGGGTGTGCCCCCCGTACCCAAGTTGCGTTAAAATACCAACCGGCGCTCATCAAACAATTTCCCTGCCGCAAGAGCGTTTCAATCGTCACTTTTAAAGACGCTCGCAATAAAACTACAATCGGTGAAACGCAAAAGGGCGAGCCGATTTATGCGACCACCTCCGTCTCCGAATGGATATCCAGGGCACTCTACGATGAACTCAGGCGTGCCGGATGTCGGGTCGAATATCACGACGCGGCTTATGCTTTCGATACCGATGTCACGCTCACTGGCGAAATCAAGGCCCTCAACCTAATTCAGATGACGTACACTGAATACGATTCCGACATGCGCGTAAACATTATCCTCGAGAAGCACGGCCAACGGGAATTCAGCAAGGAGTATTACAGCACCTTCACGAAGAAGACGCTCCCATCTTCCGGTGTGTCCGAGGAGGTTCTCACCGAACTGCTGCAGGGAATGGTTCAGGAAATCGTACCGGACCTGCGCAGCCGTCTCGAGTGAAAAAGACTAAACTTCTTGTTCCCTTGATGCCGAAAATAAAACCTGTCATTTGAAAGGACTTCTCGGCGTGGCCATTCAACAAAAGCGCGGTCCGGCAACAATCATCGGTGTCATGCAGCAGAAGGTGTTCGGACTACCAGTCGATCTTGCAGTCATTTTCAGCAACTATAAGAATGCCTACAAGAAGAGAATTGAAAAACGTCAGCGCTGGTTCATTGTTAGACTATCGTTCTTAAAGCCTTTCCTCGATTTGGACGAAAAAATCCTGCAGGTTACCACCGGGCACTCGCCCACAACCATTTTCGAGAAAATGGGCCTCGGTTGGCTTTTCGTTTATCTAAAACGATCGCTGCTGGTGTTTACCGACCGGCGTATCTTTCATGCAGCCTTTTCTTGGTGCCATGTCGGCCATCTTAGAAATCTCCTTACTGGCTGTGGTCGGCACCGCCTATAGCAACCTGGTCCACGGCGAAAAATCGTTCTTGTTGGCCGGTGCCGTAACCCTTTTTATTCTCGAAAAAATAGCCGTTGCCGTTCATGCCGGTGTTTTCATTAGAGAGTTTGTACTTCGCCAGAAAAAGTCAGACTTTCAATCAGTTAGCGATCAGGCCGGCTAATAAGATCGTTCCAGGCGCTTGGCGTTCGGTGCGTTGCGATCGGTGATGCCGACCGATGCCGAAGCCCCCAGAAACCCTTTCGAAACCGCTCTACCGGTTCCAGGAAAAAAGCCACGCGCCAATCGCCAGGAAGGCAAGGGTCATCAAAGCCAGAACGGCCAGCTCAGGGCCCACGTCGATCAGCCCGGCGCCATCGTTCATGATCTTTCTGACGGCCTTCAGGAGGTGGGTAAGGGGAAAAATATTTGCAAAGCTTTTGACCCAGTACGGCGCTCCTTCTATCGAGAACCAGACCTCGGACAGAAACATCATCGGCCAGGCGATGAAGTTCAATAATCCGGTGGCAAATTCCTCGCTGGTTCCCCGCGATGCGATCACCAACCCGAGTGCGGTCAAACTGAGGCTGCCGACGAAAAAAACGACCGCCAGATCCACATATGAGCCTTCAACGTGAAATGAAAAGATCAAATCGCAACCGATCCAAACCACCGCAAGGGTGAACATCAGCAGAAAGATGCGCGAGAGCATCTGGGCGCTCAGATATTCGAAGGCCGTCAGCGGTGTCGCCTTCAAGCGCTTCAGTACGCCGTTTTTGCGGTAGCGGACGACCACGTAACCCACCCCCCACAGTGCGCTGAACATCATGTTCATGGTCAGAATACCCGGAAAAAACCAGTCGACATAACGGATCTGCCGTCCGCTGATTTCATTCTTTTGGGCCGGCAGACTCTGGCCCGGCGGGAGCAGGCTGCTGCGGAAGATTTTTTCCACGATATAGCCCTTGGGAGATGTATTGTTGAGCCAGTACGGGTAGGGTGGCGGACCGGCCTTTATCAGGAAATCGATTCTGTAGTGTTTGAGCTTGTCGAAGGCCTCGTCGGCGGTTTTGAACCCGACGAACTGGATGTATTGTGTCCGACGAAACTGTTCGGGAATGTCCAAAGATGCCGGAACCGCGTTTTCGGTTTCAACGGGAAAGACGCCGACCTTGTATTCGGCATAGCGGTCGCCGCCGAAAATCAGGCCGAATCCGCCAATGATCAGGAACGGGAACAGGAAGTTCCAGCCGAAGGCGGCCCGATCACGTAAAAATTCACGATTTCTGGCGACAAAAAGCGTCCAGAGCCTGTTAAACTGCATGACTATTCTCTCAGCTGACGTCCGGTCAATGTGAGGAAGACATCTTCGAGGTTCGGTGACCGCACCGCCATGTCCTTCAGGTTGACATTCTTGGCGACGAGTTCCGCCACAAAGCCGTTGAGATCATCGGTCATCATCTCGATTCTGTCCTGAACAACTTGGAAGGGAACGGAAAGCGGCGGCAGTGACGGATTAAAACTCGTCGCCGGCAGCTCTACGGTGACACCGCCACAGTGGCGTTTGATCAGCTCCGCGGGAGATCCCCGGGCGATGATGCGGCCGTAATCCATAATGGCAATCTCGTCACACAAAGCCTGTGCTTCTTCCATGTTGTGGGTGGTCAGAACAATGGTTCGGCCGCCAGCCTTGATTTTCTGAACGACCTCCCAGAGATTGCGGCGCGCTTGGGGATCGAGACCGGTGGACGGTTCGTCGAGAAAAACCAGTTCGGGTTTGTTGACCAGTGCCAGAGCCAGCATAAAGCGCTGCCGCTGCCCGCCGGATATGCGGTCGTTGTATTGGTTCAGAAAGTCCTGCAGGTGACACATGGCGATCAGTTCCTGCAGATCGGCTGTTTTCGTATAAAGGTTTTGAAAAGTGGCCAGGGTTTCATGGACCGTCAGAAACGACAGCAGGGCGGTTTGCTGAAACAAAATTCCCACCTCTGCCCGAAACGTATCGGTCCGCGGTCGGCCCTTGTAGAGGATTTCGCCTTTCGTCGGAGCGATGATGTCCTCGATGACCTCTATGGTCGTCGTTTTGCCGGCACCGTTCGGACCCAACAAGCCGAAACAGGTTCCCTGCGGAATGGCAAAGGATACGCCCCTGACTGCCTCCGTACGGCCGTACTTCTTAATCAGGTTTTTTACTTCGAGAAGAGCCATCGATTATCACTTACAGGCTGTCGCTTTAGCACAAAACGGTCTAAATTTTAGCTACTATAACCATTCAAGCGAGGTTATCAATCGGCATTTGGCTTGACAACAGTGACCACGGGGGTTAATTTCCCCTCGTTTCGCCGGCCCCCGTCGGCAGGGGTGCCGATCGCTGCGAACCGGCGAGGAATGATTTTCACTGCGAAGCTATTTCGGGTGCACATGCAGTTATCTGGAGGAAGGATGCCGGTTATTCTGTCGATCGTGGGTAAATCCGGAAGCGGGAAAACGACGTTGATCGAAAAATTGGTCCCGGAGTTAAAGCGCCGGGGCATGCGGATCGGCACGATCAAGCATTCGGCTCACAAAATCGAGATGGACAAGCCCGGAAAGGACAGCTGGCGGCACAAGCAGGCCGGGGCCGATACCGTTCTGGTGGTGGCACCCCAAACCATCGCCATGGTCAAGAGCTTGCCTTCACCGAAGCTGGATGGACTCGAAAAATATTTCGACGACCTCGACCTGGTCCTGACCGAAGGGTTCAAATCCGGTCCCA
>JARFQH010000310.1 GCA_029287875.1 Desulfobacteraceae bacterium
GGCCGGTGGACCTCGCAGCTGCGGGTCGACCAGCCGCTGCTGATCGCCGAAGGTTTCCGCCAGGACGCCTTCCCACGCCGGGATCCGGCCCTGATGGCAGCGCTCACGGCCTCGTTTGTGTTCGAACGGGAATCCGACGACCGGTTCGAAAAATCGGCTTTGTCGCAGCCGCTTCTGAAGGCTTTTCTCAAACTGCGCGAGTCCCTGACGCCCTTCGCCAGGGATATGATTTCACGGGGCTTTCCGGCGCGCCCCCTCTTTCTGCGGCCGGCCGCTGCGGTCTATGCCTGGGCCGCCGAAGAATCCTGGGAGAAAACCCTCGCTGTAGCCGAGATGGAAGAAGGCATATTCGCTTCTCTCATCCTCAGGACGGCCGACAACCTGCGGCACATTCGAAACCTGCGCGCCATTTTCCCGGAAGCCGCCGAATCCGCCGACCAGGCCATCGACCTGATAATGCGGGACCCGGTGGCGATGTATTACTGATCCAATATTTCCCTCAACTTGGCGGACAGCTCCTTTAGCTTGAATGGCTTCTGAATAAAACCGCTGCAGCCGCGATCGAGAATTTCAGTGGCCTGGCCGCTGAGGCTGTAGCCGCTGCAGAGCAGTACCCGAACATCGGGTTTTATGGTTTTAAGCTGGTCGAAGGTCTCCCCGCCGCTCAACCCCGGCATGACCATGTCCAGAATGACCAGGGCGATGGCGTCCTTCTTTCGCCGGAAGATCTTCAGCGCCTCATAGCCGCTGGTCGCCACCAACACGTTATAACCGAGCGCCTTTAGAATTTCCTGCCCGACCTCGATGATCACCTGTTCGTCGTCGATCAGCAGCACTGTTTCATCACCTTTGAAAAGTTCGGTGACGCTTTCTTCTTCCTCGAGAACCGCCTTGCCCGATGCCGGCAGATAGATGCGGAAGGTTGCTCCCTCGCCCGGGGCACTTTCCGCCTCGATGAATCCGCCGTGATTTTTGATGATCCCATAGGCCGAGGCCAGGCCCAGACCGGTTCCGCGGCCCATCTCCTTGGTTGTAAAAAAGGGCTCGAAAATACGCTGCTGGGTGGCCTGATCCATGCCGATACCGGTGTCTGTAATCGACATGCACACATAAGGTCCGGGTTCGATCCGATAGGGCCGCACGACCGTCGCACCGATGTCGACATTTGCCGTTTTCAGAAAGATCTCGCCGCCGCCCGGCATCGCGTGCCATGCGTTGACGAGGATGTTGAGCAGAACCTGTTCGATCTGGGACTGGTCGACTTCGACCGGCCTCACGCCGGCGAGCCCGCCGGTGTGTATGCGAATCTCTTTTTTGGTGCGGCCGAACATTCGGGCCGTCCTGCGGACCAGTTCATCGAGTTTGGTGATCTTGACCTCGTACTTGCCACCCCGGGCGAATCCCAACAATTGCCTGGTCAGGCCGGCACCGCTTTCGACATACCGTTCTATAGCCTTGACTTTTTCATAATGCGGATGGTGACTGTCGAGGGTCAGGAGCATCAGGGAGGCATTGCCCTGCATGCCCATGAGAATGTTGTTGAAATCGTGCGCAATTCCGCCAGCCAAATTGCCGATGGCCTCCATTTTCTGGGCCTGGATCAACTGCTTCTCGAGTTTCGCCTTCTCTTTTTCGCTCTCTATCCTTTCAGATACATCCCGAACCATGCCGCGGTAGCCGGTCGGCTGTCCTTCAGTATTGCGCAAGGGGTATACGGACAATTCAAGAGTCACCTCCGAATCGTCTTTGCGGATCACGATAACCTCGGTCGCACGCGAAGATTCGCCGGTGCGAAAAACCCGCTCCAGCATCCGGTCAATGTCTGCCGCGTTTTCCGGCGAGGTCGATGCGCTCAGTTTCGTACCGATCAACTCATCAGGGCTATAACCGAGAATCTCGCAGGCCGGGTCGCTGACGAAAGAAAAGCGACCTTCCAGATCCAGTTCAAAAAAACCCTCATCGATGTTTTCGATGATCAAACGGTACTTTTCATCCTGCTCCCGCATCTTTTCGAAGGCAAGCCGGCGTTTGTTGATGTCCTGCCGCACGTGGGAGACGAAAATGACAAAGATGCACAGCACCAGCAGCCGCGTCCAGACTTCGAACAGATTCGGCCCCAGGATGTGGTGAAAAATATTGGCTTCCGGCGCCAGGAAAAAGAACATAAAGGATTCGCACACCCAATAAAGGGCGGCCAGACCGACACCGGTGACCACGATCGAGTCCATCCAGTGGTCATGCTTTCCGGTCGTTGCACGCATCTGGGAATCCTGTTTCGTTATGTCCTCCTTACCGCGGCAATTATGGGTCAATGAGCCGATGGCTTCGGCAGCAGATAAGAAAGTCGACCATTGTGAACGGTCGACAAAAAGTATCGCCCAACACAAAGCAACCGAAGGCATCACTTAAATGAACACACACGTGTTTATTTTACCGCGAAATCATATTTTTGTAAAGAAATGGAAGGGTTTACAGGCTATGCAGCCTCAGTGGAAAAATCGGCATGCCGCTTAAATGCGACAAACCAGAGCATGCCGTGCAGTAGCAACGGCGGGAGAGGGCTTGGGCCGAGGGGTGTGGCGGTCACTAATAGGACGATAATCTTTTAGGTTCGGACAATCCACATTGTCAGAATTTAACCGCAGAAGATCTTTCGAATGCGGT
>JARFQH010000352.1 GCA_029287875.1 Desulfobacteraceae bacterium
GGGCCGTGTTGACAACAAATACGCCGGGCTTGAGCCGGCTTAGCCGTTCACGATCCAGGATGGGCTGGCCATCAGTTTGTTCCGGACAGTGGAAGCTGATAATCTCGCTGTTGGCAAGGACCTCTTTAAGATCTGCAAATCGGAAGCCGAGGCCCGGGGCAAATTTCCGGTCCGGATATGGGTCGTAGGCCAGTACTTCCATTCCAAATGCCAGCGCCAATTGGGACACCAGTTGTCCGATCTTACCACACCCGATCAATCCCAGGGTGCGTCCCTGCAATTCCAGTCCTTTGCGACGCTCCCACTTTTCACGTTTCAGGCAGGCATCGCTGAACGGGATCGATCGGATCAGGCCCAATATCACTCCCAGGGTAAGTTCGGCGACTCCGCGGGCGTTGGCGCCTTCGGCACGCATGATTTCGATATTCAGCCGTTGGGCTGCCTGCAGATCAATCGAGTTGATGCCGGTGCCGTTGCGACTGATGACTTTCAAATCAGTTGCCGCTTCCAGCACAGCAGCGGTGATCGGCTCCACCCCGGCCAAATATCCGACGCAACCGGGCAGCAGCCGAATCAGTTCATCTTCTTGCGGCATGCTGCCGGGGGTTGAGAACTCAATTTCAAATCCTTCATCAGTCAGTAAATCCAAGGCCGGATCGCCGTCTTTGGTCAAAGATCTAGGCGTTACGATGATTTTTTTCATTTTAATTACTCCGCCCTAAAAAATAGCATAATGCAATTTTGAATTAATCCGCCCGGTGGAATACCAAAATAATTTCATCAAATTTCAGAAAGCAAATATGATCTATCCAAGCCTGATCTCCTATTTTATAGGCGGATTAATCATCGAAATCAACCGGCAATTTCCGAGAAATGATTGAATTAGGCATCTTGTACGGAAATGATCCTACCTAAATTCAGAACTACTGCCGTGTTGTAAAATTTGATTCAACACAATTGTCTGTGATCGTTCCAATAACACTTGATTTCGGGCGAGTCGTTCTGAATTTAATTTCTTAGTTTTGATAGACACTGTTGTATCTTGAATTTACGCTTAATTTTTCTACAATTGTTGTAGATTCCTTTGATATCAGGGCCTCACGATAAGTTTTCCTGACTGAGGTCAGGAGACCTCAAATTGCGGTACACACTGAAGCGCAAAACATGATACAAAGAAATAGGAGGTGTGCCTATCCTATGGATTCAGGGGCGGTAGATTTATAGCACCCCTGCCGGTTCGCCGCGCCTTTCTCCATCTGCGTCTGGCGGCACGAATTGTCTCAACAAGGGGTCTGCCGGTCCATCCGGCATGTCCTTTATTCAAAGCCTGTTCCAAACGATCTGCCTCGGCCAGTGACTTTTCGTCGCCGTAACGCTGGAGAAATTCATCGAGCCGAGCCGCTCCCCGTCCGGTGTGAATGTTGTCCAGCCAGCGCATGAGGCTGTTGAAGGCTGCCTTCGGATCATTGGAGCGTTTTGTTTTCGTAAACTGCCGAAAATAGAAATCCTCCCGTTCGCACCGGGCTTTCTGCCATTGTTTCCACCAGGACAGAATACGCTTGTGAAAGAACGCAGTCAGGACCAGCAGGGCCGCCAAAGCGATCAATGTAATTGACAGCCAGCGCGGCAGGAATCTGACACTCCCCTGTGTTGTTCCACTGCCTATTTCTCCCTTTACAGCCGCAGGCGAGGGGGAAATTTCCAATTCCAGTGCCGGCAAAACTGCTTGCTGCAGCTTTTTCTTATCAATGTCCCACCAGGAGGTGACGATTTCAGGTAGTTCAACCGAACCCTCTTTGACAAAAACATAGGTGACAGTCTCAATCCGTTTGCCGGTAAGGGTTCCACGGTCGAAGCTGTCATCAACACTGGGCTCGGCCGGATAAACCGAAACCATTTCGGTTGGTTCAAAGTGAAGCGGGGAAAAGGCCATCCCGGAAATATCCCGGCCGCTTAACTCTATCGTGCGCTTGATGGCCTCGCCGACCATGAATTTTTGCTGCTGTGGCTCCCATTTCTGGGTTGCCTTTAGACCGGGCGTACTGATAAGTCCTTTCACACCTTCGGCGCCGGGCGGTACCCGCGCCTGGAAGGTGACTTCCGGAGTCCGTACCCGATCCGAGTGTTTGCCACTTTTACTGCCCCAGCGACTGACTTCGACCTCTACCGGTATCGATGGTACGGTTACGGTGCTGTCGCGTAGAGGAAAAAGTGACAATTCATAGCGCTGACCGCTAAAGGCCCGGCCTTGAATTGTCTCGTTCAACCTCGTCCCCTGGCTCTCGTAGCGTACGACCTGGGCGCCTTCCACGGAAAAATCGCGCACACGCTTGACCTGCGCCCAGCCGTCAGGGGCCAGTACATCCACCTGCAGAATCACTCGTTGGCCCACCACAATGTTTTCTTTGGGTGTTACGGCAGCACGAATCAGGATATCCGCGGCGGTATCGGACGAGTTTTCCGTGCAAAGGCCGGCGGCGGTGGCAATAATCAGGAAAAGAAATAAAATCACTATGAGAGAAAAAAGTCGCATCATCGTATCCGGCTGCACCTATTTACCTGATTTCATCGCGTGCTGATAAGCAAACTTGGCGCGCAGGAAATCTGCCGGCCTGGTCTGGACCCTGCGCAGCCACATGGCCTGCGTTTCAGCCTCACCCGCTGCTTGTACCTCTTCGTTTTGCTCGTTTTGCTGCGTTTTGCTCTTGGAATTGTCAAAAACAAAGTCGTCGGCGCCAAGCTTGCCACCGGTCATATCGCCTCCCTCCTTTTTGACCATTTCAGCCCGGGCTATGGCGATCTGCCGGTTGACCTTAGCGTCTTCCCATTCCGGCTTTTGAGACAGGACGCGGTCATAGATTTTGATGGCATCCTCATATTTACCGAGCATCACCAGGGCATTGCCATGATTAAAAGTACCTTCGGCCGAGCTCACACCACTGTAAAGGGAGGCCGCCTGTTTGAAATCGCCGCCGCGGAAGTGAGATGCCGCCCGCCAATGGAAATCGGCGAACCGTTCGGCGGCTTCATCATATTTTCCCTGCCGGTATAATCGCTGGCCCTGCTGGTCGGCGGTGAAGAAAAAGGTATCGATCGAGCAAACGTCTGATATTACCAGGCAGTAAAACAATGCTGCCGCTGTCAACACCAAGGAGGCCGCAGCTGCAATGGTAAAAATATTTTTACTCTTCATTTTTACTGCCATTGCAGACTCCATCCACGGCGTGCCCACAGGGCAATCAAGGCCGCTATCACAGGCACAAGCATATAGCCTTCATCCCGCTGTCGAGCCCCTTCTTGATGTGCACTCATTTTATGGACCATTCGCTTGGCCCCGGCAACGATATCCCGGACATCGCCGTCATCTATTGTTAACGTGTAAACCGGGGCATCAAGGGCCTTGGCTCCCCGGGCAACGGCCGCCCTGGCCGCTTGCGGATCGGGGGCCATGGCGAGCACTTGCACCGACGGGTCGTCCCTGTTGCGATATTGACCTAACTGCCCGACCTGGGCTTCATCGATACTGTCGGCAATGATCAGGATAGAGCCCGTGGTTTGGCTGCGTTCAAACTGCTGCCGGGCCAATTCCAGGGCCTCGATGAGGCGGTCGCCGTCTACCGGCATCACAGCCGGGTCTAGTTCGCCGGCCATTTGCTCGATGATACGCGTATCTTTGGTTAACGGCATGACCAGATGGGCGCTGCCGCTGTAAACGATCAAGCCGCTCGGTTCCTGCCCGCGCACCGCAAACAGATCGCGCATTTTATAACCGGCCCTTTCCATTCTGGACGGCGGCAGGTCCTGGGCCTTCATGGAACTGCTGGTCTTAAGCAGTACAATCAGTCCGGCTTGCTGCTCGGCAAAAGGAGAAGGCTCCATACGCCAGCTGGGTCCTGCCAGGGCAATGGCGAGAAGCAGCCAGACCAGGGGAAAAATCCGGACGGGATGGAACGGTCCCTGTTTTGTTTCGCCGATAACCAGGTGTTTCAACAAATGTGGTGCGATCAAGCCTTTATACGCCTGCAGGGGGTCTTTGTTGCGGCGTAGGAGCCACCAGAACGCCCCGCCGGGCAAGAGGAGCAACAGCCACCAGGGTCGCAAAAATTGGAAATTTGTGAAAAATTCAGGCATGTGGTTTAAGTTCGATAGACGTTTTTTTCTTCGCACTGACGATTGCCATCATCAGATGATATAAAAGAAAAAGCACAGCAATCAGCGCTAGGGGCCAGTGAAACAGATCCAGTCTGGGGCGATAGGAAACTGTTTCCGCTTTGCGGGTTTCAAGCTGATCGAGCTCCGTGTAGATTCCTTCGAGCTGTACCAGGTCTCCCGCAAAAAAGTATTTCCCCTTGCTGATCTCAGCCACCTGTTTGAGGGCCTCTTCATCCAGTTTTTCCTCGCCCACGGAGGTCGGATCACCAATGGCCACGGTGTGGATGACGATTCCCCTGTCCGCGGCGATCCTGGCCGCCTCGTGCGGGGGAACTTTGCTGCCGGTATCGTTGCCGTCGGTAAGGGCGATCATGACCCGCTGTTCTACTTCGCTGCGTTCAAATAGCGAGATACCCAGACCGATGGCATCGCCAAAAGCGGTTTTCGGCCCCGCCATACGCACTTCGGTTTCCTGAAGCAGTTGCCGACTGACTTCCAGATCCTGGGTAAAGGGAACCTGGACAAAAGCGGCCGTTCCGAAGACCAGAAGCCCGATCCGGTCACCTTTTCGGCGGGATAGAAAGTCGTCCAGCACTTCCTTGACCGCGGTCAGCCGATCCACGGTCTTGCCTTCCTTATTTTTGAAATCCTCTGCCTCCATAGAACCGGATAGATCCACGGCCAGTAGAAGATCACGGGTGGGCAGCTCCCGCACCACCGGCGGCTCCAACCACTGCGGCCTGGCCAAGGCCGCAACGGCCGCACACCAGATAACGATCAAAAGAAGTGCCTGCAGCACGCTTCGTCTTCGTAGCACCGCATCTTCAGCAACTTTGGCGCCGCTTGTCTCAGTCAGCATCTTAAAAAAAGGCATGCGCACCGCCGGGCGCTGCTCACCATATGCAGGTAGCAACCATCGTACGAGAAGCGGTAGAGGCAGAACAAAAAACAACCAGGGATAGCCAAAGGTCAGCATCGGATTACCCTCCCATCCCATCGGTATCGGAAGCGTTGTCTTCCACCCGGTGGCCGGTTATCCATTGTTGCACGGCCTTGACCATGTGATCGCAGTCGGAGGGCGTCAGATCCGCGCCGGAATTCGGTTCGACCATCGCCGCGGACAACACCCGGCCGGGGCCTTTTCTGAAAAGATCGCTGCCTAAGTGCTGATCGAGAAATGCAATCCACTTGTTACCGGTCAGTGATGCCACGTCGGCGCGGGGATAGGCGGCCAGGGCCACTCGCTTGAGCAGCACCGAGAGCTGCCGGATGCCGTCCGTCCGGGTTTGGGGTGAACGCAACCGCACGCCGATGGCGGCCAAATCGTGAAGCGCCGCCCGACGATAAGCGTTGCGCTGCCGGTTCCGCCACCAGAGCAGTGCAGCCACCGCTGTCCATAGCAGAATAAGTACGGCAAGGAGCACCACGCCGGGAGCGGGTGGCCACCATGTGATGCCGGCCGGTTCGACAATATCCCGCAGGTTGCTGAGACTCGCCGGATCAGCCACGCCGAATGCCTCCCCTTGGATTGCCGGGCGCATATCCCAGCAGGTGCAGCACCTGTTTGGCCACATCTTCCACCGTATTCAGGGGCAGGACGGGAATGCTGATCTCGTGCAGGGTGTCCATTACGCCGGCGATCCGCCCTTTGGCCGCTTCGTGGATCCTGCGGCGCACACGCTTGTCGGCAAGTTTCAGCTCCACCTGCAGCTCGCCGTCCGTTATCACATAATCATTGCTGGCCGGCAGCTCGATGGCGCTGGGATCGTGAATAAGAATGCAGATGACATCGTTGTGCTGGCGCAGTTCGAGCAGAATCTCACGCCCCTGCTCGTCCAGGCCGTCAAAGTCGCTGATTACGGCGATGAGCGCATCATGTCCGACACGGCGCCGAACATGTTCCAAGGCCTGGATGAACATTGCCGGATCGGATTCCACCTCAAGGTCGGCTTTTAAGGCGTGGTTTTTGTCTACCACCGCCTGCAAAATTCTCATAACATTTTGTCGGCTCCGATGGGGTCGAACTTCAGTGATTTCCGTATCGTTGAAAACAACAGCTCCGGCCCGGTCTCCCATGGATAAAATACGCCAGGCGCCAAGGGCCGCCGTTTCGGCCGCGACGAGTGATTTCATGCGCACCCGGCTGCCGAAAAACATCGCCAGTCGCTGATCCACGACGAGATATGCTGGTCGCTCGCGCTCTTCCGTGTATACGCGGATGTGGGGTTCCCGGGTCCTGGCCGTGACTTTCCAGTCGATGGAACGGATATCGTCCCCGGGCAGGTAAGCGCGGATTTCTTCGAAATTCAGGCCGCGGCCGCGGACCTTGGCGGCATGTCGGCCGGCCAAAAGGCTGTGCAGGGGCTGACGGGGCAGAAAAGAGAAACCGCTCGCCTGGTGGGCCATGCGGACCAGATGGGCAAGACTGGCGTACACCCGTTCATCTTCTTTCTGCCCGGCCTGTTGGTCGGCGGCACGGCCTGTGTCTTTTCTGATGGCAAGATTGGTCATTCAAAGATCCTTAAGTTCAATCCCAATGGGCAGCATGCCGTTTTCGAACCATTCTTTGGACTTTTCGCCCCCCTGGACCTTGTTTTCACGCCACCGCCACCTGTTTGATCAGCTCGTCAATTACAGCATCGGCGGAAATCCCGGCTGCGTTGGCTTCATAGGTCAGCATGAGACGATGTCGCAGGCAGTCGTGCACCACGGCCCGAATATCATCGGGAGTGACATGATCGCGTCCCTGCAGCCAGGCATGGGCCCGGCTGACCTTGTCCAGTGCAATGGACCCCCGTGGGCTGGCTCCCACCAGAATCCAGTTGCCCAGCTCTTCGTTGAATTCAGCAGGTCTGCGGGTGGCCGCAATGAGGCTCACGAGATACCGTTCCATGGGTTCGGCCAGCGCTACCTGGTGAATTTCGGCCCGAGCGGCAAAGACGGCGCCCTGGGGAATGGATTCCGATCTTTCGCCGTTGCTCCCGCCGCTCTCTTCCCGCACCAGTCGGATAATCTCGGCTTCGGATTCATCGTTGGGGTAGTCAATGGTGATGTGCATGAGAAAGCGGTCCATCTGGGCCTCAGGCAGGGGATAGGTCCCCTCCTGCTCCACCGGGTTCTGGGTGGCCAGAACCATGAACAATTCCGGTAGCTTGTAGGTTTTGCCGGCTACGGTAACCTGGCGCTCTTCCATGGCTTCGAGCAAGGCGGCCTGGACTTTGGCAGGCGCCCGATTGATCTCGTCGGCCAGGATCAGGTTGCCGAAAATGGGACCCTTCTGGAAAACGAATCGACCCTTACCGCCCTCATCATAGTAGATCTCGGTGCCGGTGACGTCCGACGGCAGCAGATCCGGGGTAAACTGAATGCGGCTAAAATCCGATTCCAGATTTTTGGCCATGCTTTTGATGGCCCGGGTCTTGGCCAGGCCGGGCAACCCTTCCATCAGCACGTTGCCGTTGGCCAGCAGTGCCAGAATCAGCCGCTCCACAACCATTTGCTGACCGATGATGGACTGGGACATGCGGGATTTTAATTCGTTAATCGAATCGAGTGAAGTCACTGTTTCTTCCTCATGAAGGTGAAAGAATGGGTCGAAAGTCGTAAGGTGAGATTGTTTATTTTTCGACTTTCAACCCGATTCTTGATGAATTTAACGCTCGCCGGGTGAAACAAGTTTTTCCATGACCTGATCCAAGCTGAAGCTGGCCGCCTTCTGACGGGGCGGGTAGTCCTTAAAGGTCTCGAGAAATTGACCAACATATGCTTGAGCGGGAACCAATAGATACGCGCGGTCCAACAACCAGTCAAAATAGGTGTTGGAGGTTATCTGCGCGCGTTCGTAGGGATCGCGGCGCAGATTGAATATTAGAGGTATCCGAAGGGGGACGAATGGTTCCATCCAGGCCTGTAAAGTGGCCTCGGCCCTCTGTTCCATGAAGATCAGTTTCCAGTCCATGTAGCGTAGCGCCGTCAGGTCGCCATCGTCGGAAAAATAGAAGATCTCCTTGCGCGGGCTCGGCACGTTTTTCGGATCTTTGAGATGTTCGGTGAGATCATACCCGTCCAGGTGAATCTTGTAATTGCGGCCCAGCGCCTGGGATGTGTACCCGTCGAGTAGATCTTCCTTCACATTCTTTTTGCCGGCGGCAGCCACGAAGGTTGGCAGCCAGTCCATGTGGTGGGCGATGCCGTTGCTGATGGATCCCGGTTTTACAACCCCCGGCCAGCGTACGGCACAGGGCACCCGCCAGCCGCCTTCCCAGTTGGTATTCTTTTCTCCGCGAAAGGGCGTGGCGGCGGCATCCGGCCAGGTGTTGTAGTGCGGGCCGTTATCCGTAGAGTAGTGAACGATGGTGTTGTCTGCGATGCCGAGTCTGTCCAGGGCTTCGAGGAACTGCCCGATGTGCATATCGTGCTCGATCATGCCGGCGGTGTATTCATCGGCATTGGGATACATCTTGGCGATTTCCGCCCGTTTTTCTTTGCTGACATGGGTGCGGAAGTGCATGCGGGTGCCGCTCCACCAAACGAACCAGGGTTTAGCGGCTTTGGTCTGACGTTCAATAAAATCAATGGCGGCGGCAACGGTTTCATCATCGACGGTTTCCATACGCTTTTTTGTAAGGGGGCCCGTGTCTTCTATTTTGCCGTCAGCCGATGACTTGATCACGCCCCGGGGACCGAATTTCTGTCGGAATGTGGTGCCGTCCGCCAATTTCATGTCGCCCGGGTAGTCTTCATTCTCGGGTTCCTCTTCCGCGTTGAGGTGATAGAGGTTGCCGAAGAATTCGTCAAAGCCGTGGTTGGTGGGAAGGTGATCATCGCGGTCGCCAAGGTGGTTCTTGCCGAATTGACCGGTGGCATAGCCCAGATCTTTGAGAAACACGGCGATGGTGGGATCCTCCTCGCGCTGGCCGAGCTCTGCGCCGGGCAGACCCACTTTGGAGAGGCCGGTTCGGAAGACGCTCTGCCCCATGATAAAAGATGACCTTCCGGCGGTACATGATTGTTCACCATAATAGTCGGTGAAGATCATACCTTCATTTGCAATCCGATCTATGTTGGGCGTCTTGTACCCCATCATACCCATGGTGTAGGCGCTGATGTTCGAGCGGCCCACGTCGTCACCCCAGATAACCAGGATGTTGGGCTTGTCTGCAGCAAACGCTGGGGCGCTGAATATTAATGTCATCAATGCCAGGAAAAAAACAACAGCTCTTAGATGTGATCTTCTCATTTCTGCTCTCCTTTCTTTAGGGTTTTTATTTCATGCATGGCAATAGAGAGGGTCTATCGTCTGATGAAATTTCATTAAAAATAGGGAGGCTACCTCATTTGTCAATAATCTACTGTAAAAGCTCTTTCAGATAGGTCTGTCTTTGGCTGGTATCCTGATTTCTAACCGCCATGGCCAATGCCTTGCGGGTCCCCACCAAAACAGCCAGTTTTCGGGCTCTGGTCAGACCTGTGTAAATAAGATTTCGAAACAGCATCTTAAAATGCTGGGTGAGTACCGGAATAATTACCGCTCCAAACTCGCTGCCCTGTGATTTGTGGATGGTGATGGCATATGACAAGTCCAGTTCAGAAATGTCTTCGCGTTGATATTCGACGAATCTTTGATCCGGAAAAAACGACACCACACATGTCAGCT
>JARFQH010000392.1 GCA_029287875.1 Desulfobacteraceae bacterium
ACCGCATCTGCTTTGTTGTCGGGCACTTGAAGTACAAAAGTACGTCTGCGCGCCCGACGCCTTGCATCTACGGCACCCTATAAACGCTTACAATTAGGTGGTTTGAAGCGCATCGGACTTTGCAACCCTGTGAACGGTTACGAAGGTTTTAAAATGAAGTTATAATACCGTCGACGGCGTGTCATGAGTTCTGTTTACTGGTGAAAAAATCTTGAAATTCCGCAAGGGGGATATCTTGAACCACTGCCTCGCCAATGCCACGCAGCAGTATGAAATGAACGGCATCGCTTTCTCTTTTTTTGTCTTTGCGGATGGCATCGATCATACGGGCCGGATCGATGCCGCACCGAACCGGAAGGTTGAGGCGGCGCAAGAGCTGCTTGATTCTATCGGCATCGGAAATTGACAGCAGCCCTTTGCTCACAGAAATGTCCACGGCGATCATCATACCGATGCTGACGGCCTCGCCATGCGAAATGCGGTTGAGATGTTCGACCGCATGGCCGAAGGTGTGACCAAAATTCAGCAGGCGCCGCAGGCCGCCCTCCTTTTCATCCTGGTTGACGATCGCGGATTTGATCGCCACCGAATCGGATACCATTCGCTCCACTGCAGCGGCCTCTAGTTTCTGGATCTGCGAATCGTTTTTCTCCAGGTAGCCAAACAATTCGGCATCACGAATCAGGGCATGTTTGACGACTTCCGCCAGGCCGCAGAGGATTTCTTTCTCGGGCAGGGTTTTCAGCAGCAATGGATCGCAGATCACAAACTGTGGCTGGCTGAAGGTGCCGACCAGGTTCTTGTACCCACCTAAGTTAACACCGTTTTTTCCACCGACACTGGCGTCTACCTGAGCCAACAGGCTCGTCGCCACATACGCGCAGCGCAGACCGCGCATGAAAGTCGCCGCCGCAAAACCGGCAATGTCGCACACCACACCACCGCCGATGCCGACGATGAAACTGGTTCGGTCCGTTTCCAGTTCGAGAAGTCGGCCGTAGATCATCTCCACGGTCGCCAACGACTTGGAGGCTTCACCGGGCGCGAGAGAAATGACCGCTGCCTGTGGAAACCGATCGGCGTAATACCGTTCGACATTGCGGTCGGTGATGATGACAAGTTTTGCAGCCGGCAAATGGGCTGCCAGGTTTCGCAGCTGCTCGCCGACAAGAATCGTGGAGGTGCCTGAGGCACCCGATATGGTGTAGGTCTTCATATTGTCTGATACGGTTTCGCTTTTAATCGAGTGGGGTTGTTTCTTGAATCTTCCACTTATCTTTTTTATTTTTCACCCTTTGTGTACGCTGACGTCCAGATTCGGAAAAGAGCCCGAGCATCACGATCGATCTTCGTAATACACGTCGTAAATCGCCTTCACCTGCCGACAGAGCTGTTGAAACTGCTCCGGATAAAGGGACTGGGCACCGTCGCTCAGAGCCTCTTCGGGCGCATGGTGGACCTCCACCATCAATCCCTGGGCACCAACGGCTGCAGCCGCGCGGCTCAATGGGATCACCTGGTCCCGACGCCCGGCCGCATGACTTGGGTCGATGACAATCGGCAAATGACTTTCCTTGCGCACCACCGGAACGGCCGAAAGGTCCAGAGTGTTGCGGCTGTGGTGGGCGAAAGTACGGACGCCCCGTTCGCATAGAATAACCTGTTTGTTACCGCCTTCCAGGATGTATTCGGCGGCCATCAACCACTCGTCGATAGTGGCGGCCATGCCCCTCTTCAGGAAAACGGGTTTGCGTGACCGACCCGCCCGCCGCAGCAGTGAAAAATTCTGCATGTTGCGGGTACCGATCTGAATCACGTCGGCATATTCTTCCACTAGATCGAAAGTATGGTCGTCCATCACTTCGGTCACAACCGGCAATCCGGTTTCCTCCCGTACGCGCGCCAGAATCTTCAACCCTTCTTCTCCGAGCCCCTGAAAGGAGTAGGGCGATGTGCGCGGTTTGAATGCTCCGCCCCGGAAAAGCTGGGCCCCACTTTCTTTAACCAGCCTGGCGATAGTCAGCGCCTGGTGTTCGCTTTCCACGGCACAGGGTCCGGCAATGATCGTAAAGTGACCGTTACCGATGGTCACGTTGCCGACGGTGACCATGGTGTCTTCGTGCTGAAACTCGCGGCTGACAAGCTTGTAGGGCCGAGTGACCGGGACCACGTCTTTGACCCCCGGGTAGCCCAGAAAAAGCGAGGTGTCGACCGCACCCTTGTTGTAAAGAACACCGATAGAAACCCGCTCTCCTCCGGGAATCGGGCGGGCTGTATATCCCCTGGCCTCGACCGCAGCGACGACAGCCTCGATCTCTTCGGCGGTTGCCTTTTTATCCATGACGATTAACATTTTTGACCCCCTCATCTCCTGTAAATAGATTGGTTGATATTGACGCTTCTGTAGACAACCCGGCAGCGAAACTCGGAAAGGACCCTTTCCTGTCCGGCATGCCCTTAATAATAATTCTACCGGTAGGTTGCCGCCTTGTATTCACGGACCTGTGCGGCAATCCGATCCGCCAGGTCCGGACGGTCGATGTTGTTTTCGATGGTGCGTTCGAAAGCACTGCCGATGACCACCCCGTCGGCAATGGCGGCAATTGCGGCGACATCGGCCGCGGTCGATATGCCGAAGCCGACACAAATCGGCAGTGAGGTCGCCGCGCGCAGATCGGCCATTTTTTGGGTGATGTCGACCGTGTTCAGCCCGTCGCTGCCCGTCACTCCGGTTTTGGACACAAGGTATAGAAAACCTGAACCCGATGCGGCGATGCGGCGCATGCGTTCCGGCGGTGTGGTCGGCGCTATCAGCCGGATCAGGTGCAGGTCGTTGTCGGCCCAGTGATCGGTGAATTCGGCCGATTCTTCGGGCGGCAGGTCCACCACCAGCACCCCGTCGGCGCCGGCCTCGGTGGCGCTGCGGTAAAAAGCTGCCGTCCCGTATTGAAGGATAGGGTTGTAATAGCTGAAGAGCACGATCGGCAGGCTATAGCGCGCCCGCAGCTGGCATGTCATCTCGAAAGCCCTCTGCAAACTCATCCTGCTTTCGAGCGCCCGTGCCGATGAGCGCTGGATGACCGGACCGTCGGCGGTCGGATCGGAAAAAGGAACGCCGAGTTCAAGAACATCCACGCCGGCCCGGCACATGACGTCAAGAATCTGCAACGATACGTCCGGTTTCGGGTCGCCGGCCGTGACAAAGCCCACCAGAGCGCTTTCATTTTTTTGCTTCAACCTGTCGAAGGTCTCGTCAATGCGATTCATTTTATCTTTTCTCCTTTTCGAATTGGGAGAACACGATGCCCAGATCCTTGTCGCCCCGGCCGGAAAGATTGACGATGATCACCTTTTCGGGAGGCATTTGTGGCGCGATCTGCATGGCATGAGCTACGGCATGCGAGCTTTCCAGAGCCGGGATGATGCCTTCCAGAACACACAGCGTTTTGAAGGCCGCCAGTGCCTGCCGGTCGTCGACGGCCGCATATCGGGCACGTCCGATATCCTTTAAAAAAGCGTGCTCCGGTCCGACCCCCGGATAATCGAGACCGGCCGAAATGGAGTGGGCTTCGATGATCTGGCCGTCCTGATCCTGCAACAGGTAGGACTTGGAACCGTGAAGCACGCCGACCGACCCCTTGCCGAGTGTGGCCGCATGTTTGCCGCTGTCGATCCCCTTGCCGGCGGCTTCCACGCCGATCATCTCGACCGGATCTTCCAGGAACGGATAAAAGAGTCCCATGGCGTTGCTGCCACCGCCGACGCAGGCCACCAGCGTATCGGGCAGCCGGCCGGTTTGCTCTAAAATCTGGCGGCGGGCTTCATCCCCGATGACGCTTTGAAAATCCCGCACCATCGCCGGATAGGGATGCGGTCCGGCCACCGAACCGATGACATAAAAAGTGTCGGACACCTCGGCCGACCAGAAGCGCATGGCCTCGTTCATGGCATCCTTCAACGTGCCGCTGCCGCTGCCGACCGACTCGACTTCGGCACCGAGAAGTTCCATTCGCTGGACGTTGGCCGCCTGTCGCTCGATGTCTTCGGTGCCCATGAAGATCCGGCACTGCATACCGAAAAGAGCCGCCACGGTGGCGGTTGCCACCCCATGCTGGCCGGCCCCGGTTTCGGCAATCAGTTTGCCCTTGCCCATCCACTTGGCCAGCAGGGCTTGCCCCAGGGTGTTGTTGATCTTGTGGGCCCCTGTGTGGGCCAGATCTTCACGCTTGAGATAGATTGCGGCACCCTTCAGAGACTCGGTCAGACGGCTGGCTAAATAAAGGGGAGTCGGCCGTCCGGCATAATTCTTCAACAGGCGGTGGAATTCCTGCTGGAACTCCTGCCCAGGCGTTATGCGTGTGTACGCCTCTTCGAGCTCCAATATGGCCGGCATGAGCGTCTCGGCGACGTAGCGCCCGCCGAATTGTCCAAAATGTCCGTCGGCATTCGGACGGGGTTCTGTCTGTATCATTGAAAAATCCTCCTTGTTTTTTCGTCACTGTCGGTTGGAACGATGCCGGCAACTGCGGAAACAAACGCTTCGATTATAGCCAGATCCTTTTTGCCCGGGGAGGCTTCAACCCCCGAGCTGACATCGACGGCATGGGGCCGGCCGAGTCTTACGGCTTGACCGACGTTTTCAGGGGTAAGCCCACCGGCAAGGATCACCGGCGCATTCGCGGCAATCGTCTTGGCATCCGTCCAGTCCCAGACCCGGGCCGTACCCCCCGGCAACCGTCCCCTGCCGCACTCCAGCAAAAAGGCCGATGGGCCATACCGGGAGATCGACTGAAAGAATGGTTCTCTTTTCTGGAACAGGGCCTTGATCACCGTTAGACCCTCATTTTTAAGCTGCGTGACCTCAGCCGGTGTCTCGCGGCCATGAAGCTGGACACCGGTCAACCCGCACCGCTTCACTTTTTGCAGGATCACGTCAGCGGGTTCGTCCACAAAAACCCCGATGACGGCAGCCCGGCCATTCACCGCCGCGGCAATTTCTTCGGCTTGGGCATCAGAGACGAAGCGCGGACTTTTGGGGTAGAAAACCAGGCCGACGGCATCGATCTCCAGTGCCGCGCACGCTGCCGCTATTTTTGCTTCGGTCAAACCGCACACTTTTATCTGGATGGTTCTTTTCACTGTTGCTTTCTCGGCCCAATAAGTTCATGAAATTTTCATAAGCGTTCACAGGGCACCGCATCTGCTTTGTTGTCGGGCACTTGAAGTACAAAAGTACGTCTGCGCACCCGACGCCTCGCATCTGCGGCGCCCTGTAAACGCTTACAATTAAGTGGTTTGAAGCGCATCGGACTTTGCAACCCTTTGAACGGTTACACATTTTCAGGTCAGTTTTCTTCCAATCCGAGCAAGTTCTTCAGGAACCCCCGGGTGTCATCCGCCCGCACCAGGCTCTCACCGATAAGAAAATTGAAGATGCCGGCCGCACGAATTTTCAGGATATCTTCCCGGGAGTGTATCCCGCTTTCGGCCACGCCGGTCTGCTGCGGTTCAAACCGCTCGGCCAGTCGGATTGACGTGTTGATGTCGGTTTTGAAGACATCCAGGTTACGGTTGTTGACACCGATCAGTCGGGCGCCGGCCCCCGAAGCGATGTCCAACTCTTCCTCCGAATGGACCTCGACCAGAGCATCCACCTGCAACTCCCGGCTTAAGGAAAGGTATCCCTTGAGCTGATGTTCCGACAGGATGCGCACGATCAGAAGAATGGCATCTGCGCCGAGGGCGACGGATTCGATTACCTGGTAGGAAGAGATAATAAAGTCTTTCCTCAGCACCGGTAGGTAGGTCGCCTCGCGGGCACTGCGCAAGTCGTTGAAACTGCCGCGGAAAAACGCCTCGTCGGTGAGTACCGACATGGCCGCAGCCCCGGCGGATTCGTATCTGCGGGCATATTCCGCCGGATCGAGATCGGACCGGATGACGCCTTTCGAAGGGGAGGCCCGCTTGACTTCGGCGATGATATTGATCCCTTGCGGACCCGGTTGTGCAAGCGCTTTCGAAAAAGACCGCACATCTTTTCTTGCTCTGGCTCTTTGCTCGAGATCGGCCGCCGGAACAGCCTTTTTTGCCTTGGTCACCTCGGCCCTTTTCTTCGCCACGATTCGATCCAGGATGTGCACACCCATCACCCGTTTTCCTTTGTGTATGCCGCCAGGGCTTCCAGTTTACCGGCGGCGGCACCCGAGTCGATAGCCTCTTCGGCCAACCGGATCCCTTCGGAAATGTCTTTCACTCTGCCCGAGGCAACCAGAGCTGCCGCGCTGTTGAGCAAAACCACGTTGCGCCGGGCGCTCTTTTCACCGGTTAGAATTCGGCGGGTGATCTCGGCATTGCGGGTCGGTTCCCCACCGGCCAGTTCCTGCGGATCGGCCGCCTCTCCAAAGAACTGGTCCGGTGAAATGTCGTAGGTGCGGATCTGTCCGTCGTTCAGTTCCGAGATACGCGTCGGCGCGCAGACGGAGACTTCGTCCAGCCCGTCGTGACCATGAACCACGAAAGCCCGCCGGCTCCCCAGCATCTTCAGGGCTTCGGCAAACATTTCCGTTAGTTGAGGCGCGTAAACCCCTAAAAGCTGGCAGTTGGCGCCGGCCGGGTTCGTCAGCGGCCCCAGCATGTTGAAGATGCTGCGCACTCCCACCTCCTTCCGCGCCGTCATGGCATACTTCATGGCACCATGGTAAAGCGGCGCAAACAGGAATCCGATTCCGATTTCGGCAATGGCCTCTTCGACAATCTCCGGAGCGGTATTGAGATTGATGCCGAGATTTTCCAGCAGGTCGGCACTACCGCACTTGCTCGATACACTGCGGTTGCCGTGTTTGGCGACCGTCACACCGCAACCGGCAACGACAAAAGCCGTGGTGGTTGAAATATTGAAGGTGTTGGCCCCATCACCGCCGGTACCGCAGGTGTCCACCACCGTCTGGCCCAGTGCCTCGATGCGCAGGGCCTTACGGCGCATCGCCTGGGCCGCACCGGCCAACTCCTCGAAGGTTTCGCCCTTCGTCGCCAGTGCCGCCATAAACGCCCCCACCTGGGAGTCGCCCACTTCACCGGAAAAAATGAGGCCGATCATCTCCGACATCTCCGACTGCGTCAGGTTTTTCCTGTCGATGATCTTGGTCAGATATTCACGAAACATTGCCCCTCTCCTTTCTTTAGAATCGCAAATCCATCACGCTTGATTGACGAAGTTCCGTAACAATCGTTTCCCCACCGGCGTCATGATCGACTCCGGGTGGAACTGGATCCCCTCGGTCGCATCCGTCACATGCCGGATGCCCATGATTTCGCCGTCTTCCGCCTCGGCAGTTACTTTAAGGCAATCCGGCAGGGTCTCCTTCTCCACGGCCAGGGAGTGGTATCGCATCGCAGAGAAAGGGGATTTGATGCCCTTGAAGATCGTTTGCCCGTCGGCGGTCACAGATGAGGTTTTGCCGTGCATCAGGCGTTTGGCGGAAACAACCTTGCCCCCCATGACCGCGGCGATTGCCTGATGACCGAGGCAAACGCCCAGAATCGGAATTTGGCCGGATAAGCGGTCGATCAGCGGCATTGAAATCCCGGCCGTCTCAGGCCGTCCAGGTCCGGGAGAAATGACGAATCCGGCAGGCGCCATCTCCTCCAACTCCGAAAGAGAAACGGCATCGTTCCGAAACACGACCACTTCAGACCCGATGATTTTCAAGTACTGTACCAGGTTGTACGTAAACGAGTCGTAATTGTCGATGACCACTATCATGGAGAAACTCCGTTCGGTTAGGCCGGTTGAGCCCGTTTGGCCGGTTTGCCGGTTGGCCCATTGGCCAGTTGACAGGTTGCAGCTGTTGGCCAATATCCGGGAACACGGCAAACTTCTTGATAAGAATTGTTCTCAATTCCATTCGGTTAGAACCTTTGAACCCGGAACCCGGAATCGATAAGTTTAGGTTCTGTTAAGCAGCTCTAATGCCTTTTGAATGGCCATGGCCTTGTTGACGGTTTCTATGCGCTCCCGCTCGGGATCGGAATCGGCGACGATCCCGGCTCCGGCACGCGCGGTGAGCCGACCATTCTCGACGCAGGCCGTGCGAATCGTGATGGCCATGTCCATGTTACCGCTGAAGGAAACGTATCCCACCGCGCCCCCGTAGGGTCCCCGCGTCTCTTCCTCGAGTTCGGCGATGATTTCCATCGCCCGCACCTTGGGTGCACCCGACAGGGTGCCGGTGGGAAACGTTGCCGGAATCAGGCTCCAGGCATCGCAGTCCGGACGCAGATCACAACAGATGTT
>JARFQH010000397.1 GCA_029287875.1 Desulfobacteraceae bacterium
ATCCGGTATCTGCCGGTGCCAATCGGTAACTTCCTGAAATGCGTAACCGGCACGAAGCACAACATTTTCCTGGAAAGGCTTGGCATAAATCATGAGACCGATGGGAAGCCCCTGCTTGGTAAATCCGCACGGGACACTCAAACCGCACATATTTAAGATGTTGCCGATGGCGGTGTTGCGCAAATAGCTGAGGTTTCGCTCCGTCTAGGTTTCCACATCAGCATCAATTTCGGCGGTCGGCGAGGCCGGGATGGCAGTGGTCGGGACGAGCAAGGCGTCCACGTTTTTCAAGGATACAACGGCCTTGACCCGCAGGTTCTTCCAAGCGAGATTGTTTTGCAGATATTCGCTGGTCTCAACCGCTTTGCCCTTGATCATGCGATGGGCCACAATCGGATCCAAGCGGTCGAAATGGTCTTCCAACCATTTTTTGTTGAGTGTATAGGCCTCCGCCACGATAATCAATCCTTTGGCGTTGAGCTGGCGGGCCTGTTGGGCTTCAGGAAATTCGATGCTGCTGACCTTGGCCCCCAGATCTTCAAACACCCGGCCGCATTCCCGCACGGCTTTTTCAGTTTCAGGGTCGGCATCCTCCCAGAAGACGCTTTCGGCAAAGGCCAGCCGCATTCCTCGCACGCCGTCTTTTAGATCGTGCAGTACGTCATGAGTCGTCCGGCCCCAGGTGGTTTCGTCGTTCTCATCGAGGCCCTCAAGGTACTGGTAGACGAGAGCGGCATCTTCCACCGAGCGTGTCAGGGGACCGACCGAATCCAGACTCCAACTCAAGGGATATACGCCTCCACGTCCGATCCGACCGACCGTCGACTTCAAACCCGCCGTGCCGCAAAGCGAGGCAGGGATGCGCACGGATCCGCCGGTATCGGATCCCAGGGCGAGGGGTGTCATTCCGGCGGCGACGGCCACTGCCGACCCGCTGCTGGACCCCCCCGGGACATGAGGAATTTGGCTCCAGGGATTGTGAGGGGTACCGTGATCGTGATTGATTCCTACGCCGCCGTAGGCAAACTGGACCGTGTTGGTTTTGCCCAGCAGAATCATTCCGGCCCGGTTAAGCCTGGAAACCGCATGGGAATCAGCGGCGGCAATATTGTTATCGAGAAGACTTGCTCCGGCAGTCGTCGGCAAGCCCTTGACGTCAAATAAATCTTTAACGACGTAGGGAATGCCGTGCAAAATACCCGGATCTTTTCCATCTCTTATTTGCTTGTCCGCTGCGGCGGCCTGTTCCAGGGCGCGTTCAGGACATGTCAACCTGAAGGCATTTAATTGGCCATCCAGTCTACCGATGCGGTCCAGTAAGCTTTGCACCAGCTGGGTTGACGTCATGTCACCCTTGCGGATACCGTCGGCAAGGTCGGTGATGGATCTATAGTGCAAAGGAAGTCTATCCATAGCTGTGTTTCCTTATAGGGTTCAAGGTTCAGGGTTCAACGTTAGAATATCAATGGGCGAAAGACGAAAGATTGATTCGCTGCGCTATATCTTTTTTGTTAAACAGGCAGAATTCCGATTCCCTTCGTCATTCGTCACTCGTCATTCGTCTTTGTCCTTCGCCTTAGACAGCATCGCTCCAAGCTGGATCGCCTCGATCATGGATTGCGGATTGGCCCGGCCCTCACCGGCTTTGCCGAATGCGGTTCCGTGATCGACCGAGGTGCGGACAATCGGGAGTCCCAAAGTGATGTTGACCCCCGACATCTCCCCCCATTGGCCGGTTTTCTCATCATACTGAAACCCGAGAAACTTCATCGGGATATGCCCCTGATCATGGTACATGACCACCACGGCATCATACATACCGCCTTTCATCTTCGAAAAAACCGTATCCGCCGGAACCGGCCCCTCGACATCATACCCTTTGCGGCGGGCGGACGCCACCGCCGGCAGAATTTCCGCATCGTCCTCTTGGCCGAACATGCCGCCCTCTCCGCAATGCGGATTCAATCCTGCCACCCCAATGCGCGGCCGGGATACGCCAAAATTTTGCAAAGCATCCCAGGTCAGATCGATGACTCGCATAACCCGATCTTTTTTAACCCGATCACAGGCCTCTCGCAGGCTGACATGGGTGGAAACGTGGGTGACGCGAAAGTTGCCGTGGGTCAGCATCATAGAGTAGTCCCGGGTACCGGTCAGGGTGGCGTAAATCTCGGTGTGTCCGGCATATTGATGCCCGGCAGCATGAATGGCAGCCTTATTGATCGGGCCGGTAACCGTTCCGTCAATTTTTTTTTCCATGGCCAGTTCAATGACTTTGGCCACGTATTCAAAGGAAGCCCTACCCTGCTCGGAGGTCACTTCCTTGTAACGCAAGCGATCCAGCGGCATGTTTTTTAAATCCAGAATATCCATGATGCCGTGCGCACCACGGGCATCCTGTATGCTACCGACCGGATTGAGGGTTAACTTTAGATCGGTGAATCTCAAAACATCTTCCATGACCCGATAATCGCCCACCACAACCGGCCGGGACAGCTCATAGATTTCCTTTTTATTTAAGGCCTTGGCCGTAATCTCCGGTCCGATCCCCCCGGGATCGCCGATGGTAATACCCAGGATGGGACGTTTGTCATCAACCATATGTCTTCTCTCCTACGAATCCTGTGCTTTTATGTAAACTTCACTATGCAAGTATGAGATTCCGCCTGGTCGGAACAGCGAACCGCAGAATAACGAATATCGAACCACAGAATTTCGAAGGATGGTTTCACTTCGCTCAATCTTTTTAAAATAGATAGAATACATTCCTTCGATATTCAATATTCATGATTCGATATTCGAAATTCGCTTTTTCAAAGATACTTCTACCATCAGACTGGCCGATTTTCAAGCCAACGGATAGGCTGAACCCTAAGCCTTGTAGCCCTTCTCTATCATCGTTTCATGCAAAACAACCAGCGTATCCTCTCCACCGAATGCACCGGCTTTGGTCACCACCGGCACCCCGTCCAAGGTGCCACCGATAAGCGTGCCCCCCACCACACCGGTAACGATTTCTCCAAATATGCGTATTCCTATTCCGTCGGCAGCCGTTAAGGCCGCATCGGCGGTATCCCCACCGGTGAGAAAGAGAAGGCCCGGTCTGGTTTCCCTAAAAGCCTGCGCCAGAAAGCGTTCCAGTCCTGCCAGCAGTGATTGTGCCGCCTGTTTTTGACTCAGGTGTCGCCCGGAGGCCACCAATGGCCGGGAGTAATCGATGGTGACAATAACATGGTTGACGGACAACTTCGAGCGCACCAAAGAAGCATCGTCTAAAATAGCGTCTATCCCCTTTTCATCAGTCAAAATCCCGGGGTCCAGGGCGATCTCCTCATATGGATAGATCGCCATCAGGGACTCGATTTGCCGTCTGGTTACTTCCGATTTCGTTCCGCACACCAGCAGGTAATTGCCGCTTCCAGATGGACGCTGACCATGGTTTTTAAGAATCGACCTCGGCGACAAAAGACCGCCCAGGCCGGCGGCCAGGCCGGCTGATCCCACAGGTAAAATTCTGTGAGAACACGAGTCGATCAGACGAGCAACCCGATCAAGATGTTCCCGGCAGGTCGCATCAAAGACGATGTGCCGGATCCCTTGCCGGATTTGACGCTTGATCTCATTTCTCAGAACATCCTCCTGACCTTCCAGAAAATTCAAAGCAATATGCCCAACCGGATAACGGCACTGGCGTTGAATAAGCCGGCACAGGTCAGATTCGATAACGGGCGTGATCGGGTCCCGGGACATTTCAGTCTGCCCAACCGGGATACCGTGAACCAGATGGTTGCCGTTTACGGTGGTACGCCCCATTTCGGGAAACGCCGGTACGATAAAGCTTGCTTCATACGCCAATTCATCCATGAGCGCTTCGGTCTCCGCTCCCGGATTGCCGCGCAGACAGGAATCCATTTTCTTGTATATCCGAAACGGCTTTAATTCTGAGAGTCCGCGAGCGACGGACCTTAGGCGCATTTGCGCGGCCACCATTTCCAAAGCGCGACTGTTCGTGTATAGCGCGAGGGCAGACCCTGGCGTCGGCGCCACCGCATCAGCCAATTGAAGATAAGATAGCAGAATGGTGTCATCATAAAAAGGGCAAAACTGCACCCCTGTGTCGGCGGCACCGGTTAAATCATCCGCGATGATGACGATTTGATTCATAACGTTAAAATAATGAGGGACGAAGGATGAAATCGCTTCGTTCCATCTTTTTCATAAAACCGATAGGATTCCTTCATTCTTCAATCTTCATTCTTCAATCTTCATTTGATAGTTATTCCAGCTTATGCCGGATGATGGCCCCTTTATCAGCCGATTCCGCCAGACGCGAATACAAGGCCAAGTAACCGCTTTTAAATTTTGCTGCGGGCCGCTTCCACTTGGTCAGTCGGTTTTGGATGTCAGCATCTGAAAGGTGTATATGCAATTTTCGATTGGCAATATCGATGGTAATCTCATCGCCGTCTTCAACAATGGCAAGCGGCCCGCCCTCAGCGGCTTCAGGGGAAATATGCCCGACAAAACAGCCGTTGTTCGTTCCGGAAAATCGGCCGTCGGTTACCAGGGCGGTCTTCAGCGCCAACCCCCTGCCGTATAGGAGTTTCATGGCCTTGTACATCTCCCGCATACCGGGTCCCCCTTTGGGGCCTTCATAACGAATGACCACGACCTCACCGGCGGTGACGCTCCCCGCCAGGATGGCTTCGTTGGCCGCTTCTTCGGAATTGAAGCAATGGGCCTTGCCGGTGAACATGTGCATGTCCGGCTGAATGGCAGCCGGTTTGGTGACAGCGGTATGGGGTGCCAGATTGCCCTTTAGTACCGCAAGCCCACCTTCTTTATGCCAGGGGTCTTCGATCGTTTTGATAATGGTACGCTTGGGTGCCGCCACGTTGGAAACGTTTTCTGCCACCGTCTTGCCGGTAACGGTTTGCGCATCCCCGTGCAGAATGGGAAGCAGTTCCTTCATAACCGCCGATACACCTCCCGCCTGGTGAAAATCCGGCACATTGGGGGCGGCAGCCGGATTCATTTTAGCGATGTGGGGGGTGCTGCGGCATAGTTCCTCAAAAAGGTCCATGGTAATTTCACAGTCGGCTTCGTATCCGATGGCCGGGATATGCAGGGCGACATTGGTCGAACCGCCTATGGCGGTACTGAGACGAATACCGTTTTCAATCCCTTTTTGATTGATCATTTGGCGTGCCGTGACACCCGTTTTAACCAGTTCCACAATTTGCCGCCCGGAGGCCTGAGCCACCCGCAGACGCTCGGCATAGGTTGCCGGAATGGTAGCACTGCCGGGCAGCGAGATCCCCATGGCTTCAGCGACACAGCACATGGTATTGGCCGTTCCAAGAAAAGAGCAGGAACCGCAGGTCGGACCCGCGCAGTTTTCCAATGCAACATGAGCAGCTTCATCGATCTTGCCGGTTTTCAACATCCCCAGGCCTTCCATCACGGAGGTGATATCGGAGGAACGTCCATCGAATCGGCAGCCGCCCTCCATGGGACCGCCCACCACCATAATGGCCGGCAAATCGAGCCTGGCGGCCGCCATTAACATGGCCGGTACGATCTTGTCACAGGAACCCAAAAGGACGACAGCATCCAGGCGGTGGGCCTGCACCATCAATTCAATGTCATTGGCGATCAGATCGCGGGTGGGCAGGATATAGTGCATGCCTTCATGACCCTGGGCAATCCCATCGCAGGCGGCAATGACGCCGAATTCCACTGGCGTGCCGCCGGCCTGCCGGATTCCCTGCTGCACATACTCCGAAACCTGGTTTAAATTGTAGTGCCCCGGCACCACTCGATTCCAGGAGTTGGCGATGCCGATCATCGGACCTTCCAAATCGTGATCGCTGTATCCCATGGCCTTATAAAGTGAGCGGTGCATCGACCACTCCGGTCGTTCCAGTATTTGTCTGCTGCGCCAATTCATGGTCGCTCCTTTCATTGGCCTTAATTGAGTTAAAAACTGAATTTAAGGTGTATTTTGCTTATTTTTCATAGTTTCAAACTTCAGCGGACAAATGACAGCGTTCAGATGACAGATATTGGAATTCAGAAGTGGGAAGGCGGGATTCAGAATTTTTTCCTTTTCTCACATCCGCAACCCGATGTATTTTTTTTCGACTGCCACATCTTCGCCGCGCCATAGTCCCGCCCTATCGGACGACGGCGGGTCTCAATTCCGAATTCTTTTATAAGCTCTATGCGCTATGCCCCATGCTCAATGCCCTTTTTGCCCGAAACCCGTAGCCCGCAGCCCATAACGCCCCGCACTTCACCTATAACTCATAGCCTTCTACCTTTCAGTATCCCCTATCAACACCGCTTATCTGTGTCAACAGAGATAAGGCTGAATGCTTAAGGCGCAAAGCAGAAATA
>JARFQH010000027.1 GCA_029287875.1 Desulfobacteraceae bacterium
CCAACTTTGTCATGCCGGTCCCGGATCAAGTCCGGGATGACGGATCCGGTATCCAGAATATGCTGAAATCACTGGATTCCGGCTACCGGATCGAATCCGGCACAGGCCCCGCCGGAATGACGCTTAATAGGAAATTCAAGCTTTCTACGAAATCGTCAATATTCAATTTTCAATCCCAGCTCGTCCGGTTTAAGAACTAAATTTATATTGACCAAATGATAATCACCGACAAATATTCATAAACGACTTCACTGCCCCGAAGGCACTGGCGATGGCAAGGCCGGCGCCGCATTTCATGCGTTTCCAGTCATTGTGGGCCAGAATGGAGCCGGCGGCAAAAAGGGCTTTGAAAGCGGGTCGACGGGAGCTGCTCAGCGGTCGAAATGCATCATCGATTTCCACCCCCGCGCGATTGACGGCGTGGCCTCTGGGATCCAACATCTCCCGCCGGTGCCACTCGGCTCTGCTGCCGGGTTGATGAACCGGCAAATCAAAAATGGTTTCTTTGATTCGCTGTCTATCGGCGTACAAGCCCCCGCCGATAAAGCGGCCGCTTGCCAGAATGATCCCCCGGGCCTGAACGGTGTCCTCAGTCATCTTTCTTCCGATATCGATCTCAAAATCCCGCTCACCATTGCCCCGGACCGACAACACGCGGGTTTGAGAAAAATACTGCACGCCTTTGGCGCGCAGCCCTCTTTCAAAGGCTTCCTTGAGCCGCAGCCCGGGAACGGAGGGCGGAATGGTGGGAATTTCAAAGATAGGCACGCCGATCAGCTTTTCCAGATCGGAC
This sequence comes from Desulfobacteraceae bacterium, assembly GCA_029287875.1. GTDB lineage: Bacteria > Desulfobacterota > Desulfobacteria > Desulfobacterales > SG8-13 > JARFQH01. The sequence goes on from JARFQH010000027.1 coordinate 794, forward strand.
ACCACCTCCTGTGTCCGGTAAAGGCCTAAAATAGCCGGCATTCCCACGATTTGTGAATCTTTGATATGGGGGCGTACCTCCTGGGCGAACTTCTCGCGATTTTCTTTTAAAATCAAAGCATTGGCCATATGTTCCATATATACTTCGTTGAGATGATCCATACCTGGAAATGAAATTCTGGCTGTCAGCAAGTTCGGCCAGTCGCGCTGTAAGGCCGTTGTAATTTGACGCGCGCTGAATCCCTTCAAGCCCCGAATATCGAGGATCAAACAGGGAGGCTTTTTCTTGAGGGCCGCCACGCCCTTCCACATGGTGTGGGGAACACAGTAAGTCTGACGGGTGGTTCCCAGGGAGGTAAGGGCTGTGCTGTTGTGATTCATTCGCCGGTGATAGGTGAGGCCGGTCGCTTTTAGGAAAGACAGCAATTCACGAAAAGCGGTCCGGATCTCTTCTTTAGAGAGTTTGGCATATGGATGGTCGGGGATAGCTTGCACCAGCGCATCGATTCCCGCCCAGGGATCGGTTAAGACCTTTTTTTCGCCAACCGGATGGACGCCCAGCAGATCCAGGTGGCCGCTGGAAAAATTGATTTCTCCGGTATGGCCCACCTGAGCGCAGGACAGACCCTGGTTAGCCGCGAACATGGTTGCCGCCAGCCCGGCCAGCCCGGCCCCGATGATGCAGATATCGTATTTTTTTATCTGGGGATTCGTCATCAATTTGGTGGATACAATACGTGCTTGATTCGATGGAATTCAGATACAGGTGTATTCTTACTGAATTATGAAATCAGCTTGAACTAATACAGGGTCGGCTGTATTTCTGTCAAGGAAAATGAAATTATGACTATAGTTTACTTAATCAACCATTCAACCAGTAAACTATTCAACGAGTTTTGATAATGATTTATCCCCTTTTCAACCCGCACCTCGCAACACGTGACCCGTAACGCGACACCCGCAACTCGCAACACGATCAAATCAACCCCGCGGCGGCCATGATGTCCGGCACCTTCTCTTCCTTGCCGATGGCCATGATGTGTACCCCGTCGCACATCTTTTCTTCATGAATCTGCTTTATCATCCGGCCCGCAATTTCAATGCCTTTGGCCAGGGCTTGTCCCTTGGGAGCGGCGGCCAACTCATCAACCAGGTCCTGGGGCACAAATACGCCGGCGATATTTTTATTCATGAAGCGCGCCATGGGGGCGGAGGTCAGCAGAATGACGCCGGCCAGAATCTTAACATCAAATTGGCGGGCGTAGGCCATAAATTCCTTGAATTTATCGAGATCGTAAACGGCCTGGGTCTGGATAAACTCCGCCCCGGCATCGATTTTTTTTTCAAACTTGATCAGTTGCGGTTCCAGGGGATCGGCCTCGGGGGTGACAATGGCCCCGGCACAAAACGACACCCCGCCTTCCAGTTCGTTACCGCCAAGATCCTTGCCTTTTTCCATGATCCGGATGCTTGCCAGCAATTGACTGGAATCGAGATCAAAAACGCTTTTGGCTTCCTTATGATCGCCTAAAAGGACTGAATCACCGGTCAGGCACAAGACGTTCTGAATCCCTCTGGATGACGCAAAGAGAAGATCCCCCTGAAGCGCAAGACGGTTTCGGTCCCGGCAGGTCATTTGCAAAATGACTTCCCCGCCCAATTCCTTTACCATCAGACAGCCGCCTAAAGACGGATATCGCATGACCGAACTCTGATGATCGGTGACATTCATGGCGTCGACCTTGTCTTTCAATAGCTCGATATGGTGCTTGAATTTATCGAGGTTGGTTCCCTTGGGTGGGGCGACTTCGCTGGTCACGACGAATTTGTCGGATGCTAAAGCTTCTTTGAATGGCGTAGGCATCAGGTGCTTCCTTTCGAGTTGCATATTGCGTGTTGCGCGTTGCGAGTTACGAGTTGCGCGGAGCGAGTCTCGAGTTGCATGTTGTGTGTCTTATGTCGGAAAGATTCTTTTTTTAACCTGTAACCCGCAACTTGATATCATAGGACAGAATACAGAGGCCAGATGACAGATTACGGATGCCGGAATTTAGATTTCGAGGTATAGGGTAGAAGGTGGACAATGAGTGCTTCCCAGCGTCCCAGCTTCCTCGCTTCCCAGCGTCCCAGCTTCCTCGCCTCCCAGCATCTTTATTTTACTCTATGCGCTATGCCCCATGCTCTTTGCCTTTTTTGCCCGAAACTCGCAACCCGTAACTCGCAACCCGTCACTTTATTTCGCTTCCAAATTAACTTTCCCCGGCTTGGGCTCTCCCAGATGATTGCGGGGTTTTTGATATGTTCTCATGGAATCCAACCGGTCCAGCTCCGTGAGCCGGTTGTAAATCAGGGTCCAGACACAATCCTTGTTGACATCGATTTCACATTTTCCGTGATTGGTACCGCCGCAGGGTCCGTTCACCAGACCTTTGTGACAGTTGGTCACCGGGCAGATGCCGCCGGTCTCACCGATGATGCAGGTGCCGCACTGGGTACAAATTTCATCGAAGGTCCCGAAAGCCGTTTCTTTGCCGATGAACATCGTATTGACTGCCGGCACCACCATTTTCTTCAACTGCCGGGCGATGGTCTGAACCCCGAAGGCACAGCTGGTGATCAGCAGGGCATTGGATTGCTTGATCTGTTCACCGAACTCACTCAAGAATTCCCGGGTCAGGTTGTCACAGGCTACCGGAACCACCGTCGTCCCGGTAATCAGCTTGCCTTTTTCTGAAAGATCTTCTTTCAGCTGCCGAACTTCGGGCTCACCACCGGTGTGCGTCAGGGTGACGCAGGTTCCGCAGCCAATGATGAAAATCCGGTTGATTCCTTTCAGGAGCCGCTCAATTTCTTCTTCCGGCTTTTTTTGGGTGATGGATCGAATCATATTCCGTTCTCCTCTTTTTCCAGATCACATCGGAGGCAGCGGGTCGCCTCGCGGCGGGCTTCCTCCTCGGTAAATCCTTTTTCAACTTCCCGGAAATCCTTTATCCGTTCGTTGGCATCCTCGTGGCCCATATCGGTCCGGGGTTCGTCTTCCATACTTTCTCCCTCAAGCGCCAATTTCGTAGATGTATGGCGGACGGATTTTTCATCCGGAATATACACCCGGCTACTATCACCGCCCAGGTGTTTGTCGATGGCAATGGCAGCCCGTCGGCCGGATGAAATGGCGCGAATAACAAATGTGGGGCCGGTGGTGAAGTCGCCGCCGGCAAACACCCCCGGCACATTGGTGGCAAGGGTGTTGGTGTTGACCACCAACGCTCCCCAAAGTTCACGCTCCAGTTGGCTGTCAGCATCCAGAAAAGACATGTCGGCGGCCTGACCGATAGAAATAATGATATTGTCGGCATCCACAAAGCGAGTGTCTTCAAGATCGCAGGTGGGATTGAAGCAGCCCTCGTCGTCAAACACACACACGCAATGGGTGAATTCTATGCCTGTCACCCGGCCGTCTTTCTGGGTGATCCTGCTCGGTGAGGCCTCTGTGTTAATAGCGATACCTTCGTCTATGGCTTCTTCGACATCCTGTTCCCAGGCCGGCATCTCGTCTCTGGGTTCGAGACAAAATATTTGGGCCTCCTGGGCACCGGATCTAAGCGCCGTGCGGGCCACATCGACGGCCACGTTCCCGCCGCCGATGATCACCGTTTTACCGTTGAGCGGCACTTCTTTGCCGGCGCGAACCTCGCTTAAAAATTCCAGGCCGTAGTAAAGACCTGCAAGATCTGCGTCTTCACCCGGAATGCCGATGCGCTTGCTGGCCTGGGCACCGGCCGCAATGAAGACCGCACTATACCCTTCGTCGAGCAGATCGTTAAAGGTGTGCTTGGCGTCAATGGGTGAATTGTAGCGGATTTCGACCCCGCAGTTTTCAATGTACTGAATTTCTTCCTCAATCACCTGGCGCGGCAGCCGGAACTCGGGCACGGCAATGCCCAGCATGCCCCCCGCCACGGACTGGGCTTCGAAAACCGTGGTCCGATAGCCCATACTGGCAAGAAAATAAGCGCAGGTCAAACCGGCCGGACCGGCACCCACGATGGCGATTTTTTCCTTTTGGGTCACCGCAAACGGCTCCCTTTGCGGACCGATGTTGTTAAAGTACCAGTCCGAAGCCACCCGTTTGAGGGCTCGAATCGCAACCGGTTCATCGAGCTCTCCCCGTCGGCACTTATATTCACAGGGATGGATGCAGATACGGCCGCAGACGGCTGGAAACGGGTTTCTTTCTCGAATGATTTCAACGGACCTTGCGTAATCCCCCTCGGCGACGGCGGCCACATAATTGGGGACATCAATACCTGCCGGGCAGGCATGCTGACAGGCGGATATGACCATGGAATCACACACGGCCCCGGCACAGCGATGTTCCTGGATGTGGTCTTCGAATTCCCTCAGAAAGTATTTCAGGGTGGAAAGGGCCGGTTTGGGGCTGGCCTGTCCGAGGCCGCACAGGGAGGCCTCGGCCATGGTTTCTCCCAGCTCGCGGATGGTGTCAATATCCGCCATGCGGCCCTCACCGCGGGTGATGCGGGTCAGGGTTTCCAACAGCTGGGTCGTGCCCAGACGGCAGGGAGCGCATTTGCCGCAGGATTCCGATTGGGTAAAACTCAAAAAAAACCGGGCAATCTCCACCATGCAGTTGTTTTCATCCATGACCACCATGCCGCCCGATCCCATGATGGCACCGATACGTTGAATCGTATCGTAATCGATGGCCAGGTTCAAAAACTGGGGCGGCACACAACCGCCCGCGGGTCCGCCCATCTGGACGGCTTTAAAGGCACGGCCTTTGGGTATGCCGCCGCCGATGTCAAAAATGACCTCCTTGACCGTGGATCCGATGGGGACTTCCACCAGTCCGGTGTTGTTGACCTTGCCGGCCAGAGAAAAGATCTTGGTACCCTTGCTGTCTGCGGTACCCACCTCTCCGTACCAGTCGGCCCCGTTTTTGACGATCAGCGGGACATTGGCCCAGGTTTCCACATTGTTGATATTGGTGGGCTTGCCGTCGATACCGGCTTGGGCCGGAAACGGCGGTCTGGCCCGGGGCATGCCGCGCTGGCCTTCAATGGAGGCCATCAGGGCGGTCTCTTCACCGCAGACGAAGGCGCCGGCACCCAGTCTCAGGGATAGATCGAAGTTGGTGCCGGTTCCCAGGATGTTTTCTCCCAGCAGCCCCAGTTCCTTGGCCTGTTCGATGGCAATAGTCAGGTGGTCGATGGCAATCGGATACTCTTCGCGCACATAAATGAACCCATATTCGCTGCCCATGGCAAATGCGCCGATCAGCATACCTTCCACTACGGCATGGGGGTCGCCCTCCAATATGGCGCGGTCCATAAATGCGCCGGGGTCTCCTTCATCGGCATTGCACACCACGTATTTCGGCCGGCCCTCGGCCTGCCGGGCAAATTTCCACTTGAGGCCGGTGGGAAAGCCGGCCCCGCCGCGCCCCCTGAGTTTGGCCGACAGAACCTCCTCGATAACCTGATCGGGCGGCATTTTTGACAACGCCTTGACCAGGGCCTGGTAGCCGCCGGCGGCGATGTAGTGTTCGATATTGGTCGGGTCGATGCGGCCGCAATTGGCCAGAACCCGGCGTTCCTGCTTGGCATAAAAAGGGATCTGGTTGCGATAAAAAATCGGTTGAAAGGTTTTGGGCGCGCGATAGGCCAGGCGGTCGATCAACTGCTTTCGTTTCAAGGTCAGGGCAACAATCTCGGCGGCGTCTGTCGGCTCCACCTCCTGATATTGGACCCCCAGGGGCTCGATGGCAATCACCGGGGCCTTGGCGCAGAATCCGTGGCAGCCGGTGGCACGGATTTCCACCTGTTTTGAAAAACCCTGGCTTTTGGCTTCGTCGTTCAAGGCTTCCAGAACGCCGGCGGCACCATATGCGCGGCAGCCGGTCATACAGACATGGACTTCGGTAATGCCTTCTTTTTTACGGGACAAAATCTTGTTGCGGAGCCACTCAAGCTGACCGATGGATGAAAGTTTTTCCATATCTT
>JARFQH010000116.1 GCA_029287875.1 Desulfobacteraceae bacterium
CTGGTAGGGTGTCTTTTAGCGAAACAATTCACTGCTATCCATGGCCTGTTGTTGCTCATCGGTATAATACTTATTGTTATCAGCCATTGGTATGAATACCATCAGGGATCTTAGGGCTCACTCAAAAATAACTTCACATTTTATACGCCGATGCAACCCGTCCGGCTGTGTTGCGAAAGCTCGGAATATCCAGATATTCCTGCTTTATCACGCCTTGCCGGCCGGACGTCTCAACACCCAAAATTGCAAACTTATTTTTTCGTGAACCCTTAGGGGATAATCTATATCTCCCTCGCATTCCGGGTTCATGGAGACGCAGCACAGTTTCGTGACGGTCCTTGACAGCATCAGTGTTTTCGCGATACTCCTAGCCAATAAGAATTTTTATTTGGATGGCTCCCGATGCCGCCCCTATTCGGTCATAATCCCACCCTGTTGTCCCGCAGGCAGTTTCTCCAGCAGACCATTCAGGCGTCTGCCCGTTTGGGGCTGTACGCCTCCTCTGCGTGGCTGCTTTTAAACGCTGCCGGAGCCGGTCACGCCGATTCGTCTTCCCGACCCATTTTATCTGAAGGACAATCGACTGCGCCACCGGCCCGGTACTGGATTTCGGCCAACGCAAAGAACGTTGACTGTCTCGCCTGTCATCTTCCCGGAGAAGTGGCCCAGGGGCCTTTTTTCGAGCATGAGCACCGGTATGTCCGATGCCTGCTGTGCGCCCAGAATTGCCTGCTGGCCCCCGGCGATCGCGGCCGGTGCCGGGCCCGGATCAACGACGGCGGGGTGTTGAAAAGCCTGGTCTACGGGCGGCCGGTGTCGGTTCACGTGGACCCCATCGAGAAAAAGCCGCTCTACCATTTTTTGCCCGGAACGGCGGCCTTCTCACTGGCAACGGCCGGATGCCCCTTGAGCTGCCAATTCTGTCAGAATTGGGAAATTTCACAGGCAAAGCCCGAGGATTTCAAGGGCCCTTTCGTGCCACCGGAGGCGATCGTTTCGGCATCGGACGAGCGCCAAGCCCCGATAATCGCTTTTACCTACAACGAACCCACCGTTTTTACCGAATATATGCTCGACATCGCGGCCATGGCCAAACCCAAAGGCATTCGAAGTGTCCTGATCAGTTGCGGCTTCATGAATCGGGAGCCTCTCAACGACATGTGCCAGGCTCTGGATGCCATCAAAGTCGACCTCAAGGGATTCGACCGCGCCTTTTACCGCGATGTCTGCAAGGCCGAGTTGGACCCGGTGCTGAAAAGCATCCGGACCATCGCCCAGCGGGGGGTACATCTTGAAATCGTCAATCTGGTGGTGCCGACCCTGAACGACTCCGACGCCATGCTGAAAGATCTGATTCGGTGGGTGCTCAATGAGGTGGGACCCGATGTGCCCATCCATTTCACCCGCTTTCATCCGGATTATAAGATGCTGAATCTTCCGCCCACCCCGGTCGGAACCCTCGAAAAAGCCTATGATTTGGCCCGGGCGGCCGGAATTCGGTACCCTTACGTGGGCAACGTGCCGGGCCACCCCGGCAACAACACCTATTGTCCGGATTGCGGAAAGACCGTGATTCGGCGGACCGGATTTTTCGTTACCGAAATGCAGATCGAAAAGGGATCTTGCCGTTATTGTCATGCGCCCATTGCCGGTGTCTGGGCCTGACCCTTCAGCTCTAAAGGATGGTGCCCATGAATCACAGCCCGCTGCCTTCCAAGCGCCGTCACCACCCGCTCCGAATGGCAACCAGAGGCTTGCCATCGCGGGCCGCAGGCGTCTGCATCGCCTTGGTGATCGGTGCCGCCCTTTTGGCAATTCTTCTCGGACCCGTCCGGACCGCGTTCGCGGCAGAAAACGACATCCGGCCGCCGGCGGTTGCCGGGCGTTTCTATCCCAGCGTTCCCGGAAAACTGAGAGCCGCCGTCCAGAGGTTTTTGGCGGATGCCGTACCGCCGGCAACCGAGCGCCCCATCGCCATTATATCGCCCCATGCCGGGTACATCTATTCCGGTCAAATCATGGCCGATGCCTTTGCCCAGGCCCGCAGTCATGCATACCAACTGATCGTCCTGCTGGGTGTCAATCATACGACCCCGGGCTTTGACGGCGTTTCAGTCTTTTCCGGAAGCGGTTTCCGGACGCCGCTCGGTATTGCCGAAATCGATACAGGAGCCGCACTGCGGCTCGTGAACCATTTTCCCGGGGCAGTATTGGATAAATCGGTGCACCGCGACGAACATTCCATCGAGGTCCTGGTACCCTTTGTCCAGGTGGTCTTTCCGGGCATACCGATTTTGCCGATCATCGTCAGTCTCAATGACGATGCTGCCTGTGCCCGTTTTGGAGAAACCCTTGCCCAAAGCCTGGCCGACCGCAAGGTGCTCATCGTGGCCAGTTCGGATTTATCCCATTATCCAGCATATGACGACGCACAGCGACTGGACCGCAACACCCTTCAAGCCATGGCGAGTCTCGATATCAACCGGTTCATGCAGGTTGTTCGGAACCAGAAAGCTACCGGCCTCACCGGTTTGTCGACCTGCGCCTGCGGAGAGCAAACGACCCTGGCGGCCATGTCCGCCTCGAAACATATAGGGGCCTCGATAGGTACCGTCGTCAGTTATGCCAACTCGGGCGACGCCCTTGTGGGAGACCGCGACCGGGTGGTGGGTTATGGAGCCGTGGTATTTCACGGGAGTGCGCCGCGAAGCGGAGAAGAACCTTTTCCTCGAATGCCCAGTAACATCGAGCCCGCACCCCTTTCGCCTCCTCAGCAGCAGAACCTGCTCAATTTTGCCCGTAAAAGCCTGACCCAATTTATCGAGACCGAGACCTTGCCCCTGCCGCGGACCGTCGATCCACTGCTGTACGCCCGCCAGGGTGCTTTCGTTACTTTGAAGCGGCACGGCGAGCTGCGAGGCTGCATCGGCCACATGGGGGACGACCTGCCGCTTTGCCATGTGGTTGGCCGCATGGCCCTTCAAGCGGCTTTCAACGACCGCCGTTTTCCCCACCTGAAGGACTCGGAACTCGAAGAGATCGACATCGAGATATCGGTGCTGACGCCCTTACGGCCGGTGGACGGTCCGGCCGACATCGTCGTCGGCCGAGACGGCGTGATGCTGCGAAAATCCGATCGCTCGGCTGTGTTTTTGCCCCAGGTGGCACCGGAGCAGGGGTGGAATCGAGACGAAATGCTGGGTCATCTGTGCCGAAAAGCGGGGCTTTCCGAAAAGGCGTGGAAGGACGGCGCCTCCTTTTACACTTTTCAAGCCCAGGTATTCAGTGAAAGCTTTCTCCAGCCGTGACTTTTCCCTTATTTTCCGTCGGGTTCATTTCGATCATGGGACAGGTCATCCTGCTCCGCGAGCTGAACGTGGCGCTTTACGGGGTGGAGTTGATCTACATCCTGGCCATGGCCGTCTGGCTTCTGTGGTCGGCCGTCGGCGCAATGATCGGCCCCAGATTCCAAGTCCCTGAGAAATCGACGGTCGGATGGGTCTTTGCCGCTTTTGCCACCGTTTTCTGCTTGGATGTCTTGTTCATCCGATATTTTCGGAACCTTGCCGGGGCTTTCGCCGGCACGTATCTCCCTTTCCCTGTTCAGCTCGCTGCTCTTGGAATTGCCCTCTTGCCGGCAGGACTTTTAATGGGTCTTTTGTTCCAGTGGTCCGGAAAGATCCTGGTGGCGCAGGGAGGTCGCCTGGCCCGGGCTTACGGCATCGAAAGCATCGGGGGTGTGGTCGGCGGCGGCGGGGCCACCCTTTTTTTCTTTGCCGGAATCCAGAATCTGGCAGCCGCGTGGATCTGCGCCGGTGTGGCCGCAATGACCTGGACCGGGCTCTGCTTCAGTGGTGTGCGGCGCCTGGCGATGGGCGCGATGACACTATCCCTTTTTACTGCCGGCTTTTTCTTTATTCCCTCGATGGACCTCGCGACGACCCGCTGGAACCATCCGGATGTCGTTGCCACGCGGGATTCACCTTATGGTCGGCTGACCCTGACGCGGCAATCGGATCAGTTTGCGCTTTTTGAAAACGATGTGCTCAGTTTTGAAACCCAAAGTGTCGATGCCGAATCTCTGGTTCACTTGGCGGCGTTGAGCCTGGCGCGCATAGACGCTGCGGCGGTGCTCGGCGGGGGGATGGAAGGCCTGCTTTTCGAACTGATCCGGCACTATCCTCCAGCCATTGACTATGTCGAAATCGATCCTGCGCTGATCGATCTGCTTCGGCAGCATCTCCCGGGAGACTGGACCGCCGTGCTCGACCACCCTTCGGTTCGCGTCGTGCAGGATGATCCCAGACGATTCCTTGAAACAGCCGGCCTCTACGACCTGATCCTGATCGGCATGCCCCAGCCGGACTCAGGCGCCGGCAACCGGTTCTACACCCGTGAATTCTTCCGGCTCAGCCGCCAACATCTTCAACCGGGCGGAATCCTGGCCTTTCGAATGCGCGCCGGTGAGAATGTCTGGTCGCCTGCGACAGCATTGCGGAATGCTTCGGTCTGGCAAGCGCTGAAAGCCGAATATCCACATGCAGTGGCCCTGCCCGGCGCTTCGGTGATTGTTATCGCCTCCTTGGATCCGATTCCATCAGAACCCGAAGAGCTCATCAGCCGCCTGGAAAAACGCCGCATCCGGACCCGTCTGGTGTCGCCACCCTATATCCGGTATCTCTTTACAAATGACCGATTCCGTGAAACGGCCCAAATCCTGAAGACCGCCCAGGTGGTTCCCAACACAGACGCCCATCCCATCAGCTATTACTACTCGGTGCTGATCTGGCTTTCCAAATTCTTTCCCGCCCTCATCCACATTCACCCCGCCGAACCGGGCGGCGCGGCCGTTCCCGTGTTTCTCATTTTAGCGGTGATAGCGATAGGATGGCGATTGAGACGAAACCGGCGCTTGCATGACATCTTCTGGATGGCTGTGGCCGGATTTGTCGGGATGGTTCTGGAAACCCTGGTGTTGCTCTATTATCAGGCCGGGGAGGGAATTCTCTATCAAAATATGGGATGCTTGATCATGGCCTTCATGGCCGGGCTCTGGGCCGGCGCCCGCATAATCTCTCACCTGTCGACAGGTAGAAGACGCACAATCCCAATCGGGGCCATTGTTTTTGTCGTGATCGGCCTGGTTGGAGCGATGCTGTTCGGGATGATCATAACCCACATGCGCGTCGGCCTCTTATCGTCAGCGCTCCTCTTGTTTTTTACGGGTGCAGCCGTGGCGGGCATTTTTGTCGTAACAGGCAGCGGCGATATGGCCAAGCAGCAGAGGGCCGCCTCGGAAATCTACGCCGCGGATTTGGCCGGTGGATGTCTCGGGGCCGTCGCCGGGAGTCTCTGGCTGGTCCCGTTTTTGGGAATACTCCCCACCGCCGCAGCAATGGTCGGGGTGTCTCTGACGGCGGTTGTCCTGATTCGAGCGTGATGGCTTAAAGCGCAACAGAACGAGCTTAGCGTCTATGACGTCACCTTTCAACTGGAAAAAATTCAACAATTGTCATACATTCTGATTATCTCGCCGGATCCTTTGCCTTCAACACTTTTCATATAGCCGTTTATCACCTTTTTCATCGGTATGGGATTATGACCGGGGAAAAATGCCTCATATTTTTCTACTGCATCTTCGACAAGCCCTGATGATACAACATTAATTCTGATTCCATTTCTCAATTCCAAGGATACCGCTTTGACAAAACTGTGAATTCCCCCATTGACCATAGCGGCACTTGTGGTCAACACCACAGGATGATCCGCTAATATTCCCGTAGAAAGTGTAAAAGAACCACCGGCATTCACGTAATTCTGTCCAATTCTAACAAGATTCACTTGACCCATCAGCTTACTTTTCAATCCGACGTAGAAGTCTTCCTCGGTCATTGAATCAAAGGCGGCCCATTTAGCCTCGCCGGCGATGCAGACAACCGCATCGACGTTTCCAACGGATTCAAACATTGCTTGGATAGATTTGCTATCGGCAATATCGACCACTACATCTCCAGAATTTCTTCCACCAATTATGATGTCGTGTTTTTTTGAGAAATGATCGCTGACCTTTTTACCAATTGTACCTTTTCCACCGATTACGATAATTTTCATTTTTTCTCCTCATAAGGATGAAGGTAACATCATTTTGTCATCCTGCGAGTATACCGGGAAATTACGGCAAATCACGGCGACTTCGGAGGCGACATGCTTTAGAACCTCCTGCCGGCCGGCATTGCTCAAAGCGGCATCGATGAGGCCGACAATACGTCTTGCGTCGGATGTTTCAAGTCCCCTGGCACTTATGGCCGCGGCGCCGACCCGGATGCCACTGGCTCGATCGGGCGGCTGCGGGTCGTTGGGGATCACATTGCGGTTGACGATGATACCGGTTGATTCAAGCACTTCTTCGGCGTCCCGGCCGGTCAATCCTTTGGGCCGCAGATCCACCAGAACCAGATGATTGTCCGTACCGCCGGAAACGAGGCGATAGCCCTGCTGTTTAAATTCCTCGGCCATGGCGGCGGCGTTGGCGACGACGCGTTTCTGCACCGCGGCAAATTCGCGGGTGGCGGCCAGGTGAAAGCAGACCGCTTTGGCTGCCACCTGGTTCAGCGCAGGGGTGCCCTGGCTGCCCGGAAATACCGCCCGGTCGATCTGCCGGCGATACTTTTCCTTGCAGATGATCACCCCGCCGCGACCGCCCATCAGGGTTTTATAAGTTGTAAAGGTGACAAAGTCACTGACCGGAACGGGGCTGGGAATCACGCCGGCTGCCACCAATCCGGCGATATGGGCCATGTCGACCAGCAGATAGGCGGAAACATTGCGGGCGATACCGGCCAGGCGCCGGTAATCGATCAGCCGCGCATAGGCGCTGGCGCCGGCCACGATCATACGGGGTTTGAAGTCGGCCGTCTGCTTTGCGATCGCGTCATAATCGAGCTGTTCCGTATCGGGATCGAGACCGTAATGGACGAACCGAAAACACTTGCTGGTGATTGAAGCGGCGTCGCCGTGGGACAGGTGGCCGCCGTGCGACAGCCGCATGGAAAGGATGCGGTCGCCAGGCTCGAGAACCGCAAAATAGACTGCCAGGTTGGCCGAAGTTCCGCTATGGGGCTGCACGTTGATGTGGTCTGCTCCGAACAGTTTTTTACCGCGTTTGACGGCCAGGTTCTCAAGGTCATCGGCCTGGCCGCAGCCGGCATGAAACCGCCGCCCCGGGTAGCCTTCGGCCGCCTTCAGGTTGAAGGCGGATCCCTGGGCCTCCAGTATCGAAAGCGGAGCGTGGTTCTCGGCTGCGATCAAATCGATTGTGTTCTCGATACGCTCCTTTTCAGCCTCTACGATCCGGAAAACTTCCTGATCATGAATGCGCAGGTGTTTCATAACATTTCCTCTTGGAATGGATGGTTCTGCTGCCAGTTGGCAATGAACAGGCATTTCACACTATCATCAAAGCGTAAATTGAAGAAACGATTTCATTGAATCCAGGCACAATTCGATAATTGGCAAATTCAGAGGTCAATTTTCCCACGTGGATACCGGCCCCGCGCAATAGGGTCTGGACCGATGCGGTGCTTTGAATTGTATCTCATTGTGCTATAATTGGTATGCAATGGTCAAAACATAGCTGAACCAACGAATCCGATAACAACGGAAATCATCGATCATGATCAAAACAACCCGAAGTGAAATTGTGTACTGCCTGCTGGTCATGTGGATGACCCTCATCGGCTGCGGTGGCGGCAGTGGCGGGTCTGGAGATGGAGGGGGTGGACTCCCGTTTGTTGACGGCAGTGCTACCGGAGGGGATCGCAACGCGGTCTGCCTCGCAGGCGCGAGCCCGGGTGAGGTCGTCCGGCCGCAGTTTCTTATGAACCTCGAGGGGCAAACCAGCTGGTATGCGTCGCCGGTCGTCGCCGATCTGGACGGCGACGGCGAAAACGAACTCGTCGCGGCCTATTATTCGGTCTATGTCTTTGGAAGTGACGGTACCCTCCTCGACCGGGTCGACGGTAACGGCGGCCGCGTCTACGCCCCTCACATCGTGGTTGACCTCGAAGGTGACGGCGTGGCCGAGATCGTCTCCGGCAATCGTCACGAAGTCTATGTCTACGAGTGGAGAAACGGCCGACTGGTCCTCAAGCCCGGTTGGCCGGCCGATACCACAACGGCCGGAGAGTCTCCGGAGGTGCGCGGACTGGCCGCCGCTGACCTCGACGGCGACGGACTTATCGAAATCGTGGCCACCACCACCCAGACGCGGAGCACGGAAGAGGGCGGTGCCCAGGTTTTCGTTTTTGCCCCCAACGGCCATCTCTTCCAGCCCGACGGTCTGGGTTGGCCTGCCTGGCCGCGCTACAACAACTTCACCGGTGCGGGAGGCGATGCCGACCGCAACGGTCAGGGGCATTCAGGTTTCGGCTGTTATGGGCTCAACGTGGCGATCGGCAACATCGACGATGATAACGACCAGGAGATAATTGTCACCTACGACAACCATCACATCCAGGCCTTTGACCTCGACGGTGTCGCCATCGATGCTTCCCCGTGGTTCACCAATCGCTCGAGCCAGTACATGGACAACCGCCTGACCTGGGGGCAGTTTGTCCGCTGGGCCGATCCCCGGGTGGAGGAAGATCACTACCATCTACACGTCGGCGATTGGCCTCATCCCAGCACTCAGGAATGGCTGCAGTGGACCGCATCGCCTCCGAACATCGTCGACCTGGACGACGACGGTCAAAACGAGGTGGTCGGCGTCCCCAACATAGAAAAGTATGTGCCGTATGAGACCCAGGCTTATGCCATCATGGTTCTGGAAGGTGCTCACGGCGATGGAAGCCGGTCGGCCATGCGCAAAAGGGGTTGGGAAGCCCTGCCCAGGGGGGACGCCCCCATAGCGGTTGCCGGTTGGTATCCGCCAAACGGCATCCCGGCGCCGACCACGGTCAATATCCAAGGCGACAGCCGTCCCGAGATCATTGTCTCGTTGAACGACGGGTTTATCCATGCGGTCACTGCCGATGCGATGGAGATCTGGCGGTTCAACTTTAGGCATGGAAAAGCCGTGATGTATGCATCGGAAGCCGCCGTAGCCGACCTCAACCAGGACGGCTCCCCAGAGATCGTCTTCAACACCTACGGAAACCCGGATGTGACGGACTCCGGTTACCTGGTTATATTGGGCGCCGACGGCAGCCTTTTGCATGACATCGCTCTTCCCGATCCCGGCTACAATGGCAATGGCAATGGCGCTCCGGCCGCACCGTCGATCTATGACCTCGATGGAGATGGCCAACTCGAAATCTTCGTTCAAACCTTTGATCACGGAATGGACGTTTTCACGGTTCCGGGGTCGGCCTGCAATTGCATACCGTGGCCCACCGGCCGTGGCGGACCGCTTCGTATGGGACAGCCGAACAGCAACGATCTCTGACGATTTCACCTTTTTTTTGTGCTACTGAGGGTTTTACTTTCGCAGTCTGTAGCAGTAGCGAGAAGCATGCGGGTTAGGTTCGCCAAACCTAAACTGATCGTTTCCAGGTTAAAAGGTTACAACTGATGGATACGCCACACCCTATTGGTCAATATCGGGAATACCCGACATACGCCATAATGATTTAATGAAGAATGGCGTTGCAAATTTAAAAAGAAGGGCTATTTTTACATAGGTGACAACCTATTTTCCCGCGAACTCTAACCGGTTTTGGATAAAATCTCATGCGCTCAAAAAACGTACTAAAAGAGGATATCGAGGCAGGCATTGCACTTTTAGAACAGCAGATAGAGGATGCCCGGCATCTTCTGAAACAAAGGCCCCTGAATAACAAGATGCACGCCGCCTGGAGCGAGGAAACCCGAAGCTGTTTGATAAAGATTTACGGCCCGAGTTCGCCAAACGTTCGCAGCCTAGAGTCGACCGTAGGCGCCACTCCCGTGTGGATGGGAATGCCGCCGGAGGTAGCCGAAACATACCAGGCATCCCGCCTGGAGGGGTCGATGTCGATGTTGAAAAGCTGCATCGTCTCCTTGAAACGAAAGGCCGGCAATTCGGGGCGCGAATAGATATGGCCTTTAAGGGCCCCAGCAAGAAATAATTCCACATCTTGCTTGTCTTTTGGATCGTCTACTGCGTTACATCCACCGACACGTATCTCGATATGCGCCGCTGGA
>JARFQH010000140.1 GCA_029287875.1 Desulfobacteraceae bacterium
GTACAGGAAAAAGTCGAACACTTGAAAAAGGAATACCAAGAGCTTCACCAAGACTCGTTTTATAAACCGATTCTCGGCTATTACGACGGAGGAGAATTTCTCGTCATCCGCCAAAGACGGTTTCGAGCCGACACCCTGACGCACCGCCTGGATGGTTCGTCGCGCAAGATTTATCTTTTTTGCAAACAGCCCCGCGCATTGCCAGAGATACAGGCCCGCTTTCCGAAAATCAAGACCGATCAGCTGCTTGATTTTCTCCACATGATGGTGGGAAAGAAGCTGATGTTTGAAGAAAATAGACGGTTTTTAAGTCTGGCGGTCTCCGCCGCGGCGCGACGATGAGTTCAGGAGCTCCCGATGAACTCTTAGGATCGTTTTCGTCGATAAATAGCCTTTTACGTGATTTCGGTGTCAATCACGCCTTCGGCGTGACCTTCGGCCTTTGCGGTCTGGCAACAGATTTTATGAGAACGAATCTATCCCTGGGGCTTGGTTTCGAGGGCGAAAACCGCTATTGAGAGCATCCGAAGCGGATTACTCCGGCTCCATCGTGGATTGAAGCGGAAAGCCGTTCTCACGCGCCGTGGCGGTGACGATGTTGACCTTGGTTTCCGCGATTTCAAACGGGTAGACACCGCAGACGCCGACACCGTTCTTGTGAACGGCCCACATGAGTTGGGTGGCTTCGTCCAGGGATTTGCTGAAGACCGACACAAGGATTTTAACAACAAATTCCTTGGTGGTGAAGTTGTCATTGTGCAGGAGCACCTTGAACATCGGCGGCTCGGTCACCTCTTCTTCGATGTTCGTAACGACATCTTCTTTTAAACCCGGTAGGTTTTCAGTCATCTTTACCCTCCTGCAACATCTTTCCTACTGAATTCTAACAATTGGACTGCAGAAATCAAGACCGACCATTTCACTCTGGCGGCCCATGCTGCATGCAGAGCCCTAAAACGTCTGCAGCGGTGACGGCCGCTTTTTTTTCAGTTCGGCCCGTTTGCCGACGGGATTAGACGGTCGCCGGTACCAGAAACGGCACAGCGAGCGGTGCCGCATGATCAGGGGGAAAAAGATCATAGAGACCAACAGGGCGAGGGTGTGATAGCTCGAAAACCAGCTCAACTTCCGGGTGGAGGTCACTGCCGGAACCCGGTCGATGATGGAAAATGACAGGTTGCGAGATCTGGCCCATCGGCCGATATTTTTTGAAAACCACACTTCCTCGCCCACATAGACCTTTTGACTGAACCCACCGACAGCCTCGAAACCTTCCCTCAAGCAGAAGATGAAACACCCAGCGGCGATCTTAAATTTTATTGAAAAGCGGTTCCAGGCGTCAATGGCCAGCCGATAAAAGGGCTTAAGCGGTCTGTCGGGTGCCACGGCGGCACCGCCGCCCGCACAAGCTTTGCCTTCGAGTCGATCCAGGGCCAGTTGCAGAAGTTCGGGAGAAACGCGTGTGTCGGCGTCGACAAAGATAAGATAGCGCCCGCGCGCGCATCTGGCGCCGGTGTTACGGGCCCTGGAGATCTGGTTTATCGCTTCGAAGGCCACGGTGGCGCCCCAGCGGCGGGCCACATCGCTCGTGCGGTCCGTCGAGTTGTTGTCGACGACAATGATCTCGCCCGGCATCGCGGCGGTCGCCATCGCTGAGCGCAGGTTGTCAAGGGTTTGAGGCAGGTAGAGCTCTTCGTTGAAAGCCGGTACGACGATCGAATATTCAGGTAAGGTCCCGCTCACGGAGTGCTATTTCCTTTGCGATTTCAGGGAAGTTAACTGAGTGTATCCATTTAGGTGAATTTTTAATGCATCGTAGCGGCTCCCAGGGCCGTGAGCGCTCAAATATGGATTGCCGTGCCGGGGTTACACCGGTTTGCCGAACACTCTCAGGTCCTTTGCGACCTTTTCGACCACGAGTTTGACCGGTGCTAAACTTCTCTTTTGACAGTCCGCTTTTTCGACCAGAACCGGAATGTAGTTGGCCGACGTGCCCACGAGATACCCCTCCGGCAGGTGCTTGCGGTCCTCGATGATGACCTCAAGCGGTTTGCCGACAGATCGTCTGTAAAACTCTGATTTTTTATGGTCTCCTATCATCCGCATGACCCGGCAGCGTTCTCTCACCTCCGCTGTGGGAACTTTTTTTGTAAAGTGGTAGGCCGGCGTGCCCTTGCGGGGCGAAAAAGGAAAGACATGCAAATAGGCCACCGGCAGATCTTCGAGCAATCGACGGGTGCGCTCGAAGGACGCGTCTGTTTCACCGGGAAAACCGACCAGAACATCAACTCCGATGGCAGCTTCGGGCATAAGACAAAGGATTTTTCCGACGAGTTTTTCGAAGAATCGGCCGGTGTAGGGGCGATTCATTTTTTGCAGGATGCCGTCATCCCCGCTCTGGAGCGGAATGTGAAAATGGGGGCAGATCCGGCCGGGGCCGTCCCCGGCATCCACCACAAAACGGAGCAGCGCATCGGAAAGCTCCCGGGGTTCGATTGAACTCAACCGCACCCGGTCGATGGCACCGGCATTGCGGATTTGGCCGAGTAGCGTCAAAAGATCCGTCGGCGGCTTCAGGTCATTTCCGTAGCACCCGAGATGAATACCGGTCAGAACCACTTCGTGGTAACCGTTACGCTTGAGCCGTCGGATGCCGTCGATCGCCTTGTCGGGCGTCAGACTCCGGCTCGGTCCTCTGGCATATGGAACGATGCAGTAGGTGCAAAATGCCTCGCAACCGTCTTGCACCTTTAGAAACGGTCGGGATCGGTTTCCTTTAACCGGCCCGTTGATCGGGCCCGTCTCTTGAATGGTATCGGCAACCTTATTAGGGCGGTTGGATGGGGGGAGGCGCCGGTCGAGAACCAGGTCCAGTAAATGCGGTTTGTCGTCGATGCCCAGAATCCTATCCACGCCATCGATGCTGGTGATCTCCGCCGGTGCTGTCTGGGCATAGCAACCGGTGACCACCATGTGTGCTCCGGGATTGTTGCGCACAGCCTGGCGGATGGCCTGCCTGGACTGCATGGCCGCCCGGCCGGTGACGGTGCAAGTGTTGACAATGTACAGATCGGCCTTCTCCTCGGGGCCAGCCGGGGTCAGATCGGCC
>JARFQH010000329.1 GCA_029287875.1 Desulfobacteraceae bacterium
TCAGCGTCGCCGACCACCAGCGGACGACAGATGTCGTAGAGCTCCGGTTCGGCCAATGCCTTGACGCAGATCTCCGGGCCGATCCCGCCAGGATCGCCCATGGTGATGCCTAAAAGAGGTTTGTTGGGAGTTTGAGTCATCGTCGAACTTTCTGGGTCAGTTGGGCCGGTTAGACTGTTGGTTGTTCGGAGCGCATCCTCTGAACGGCCGGCACTCGGTAGAATCGCCAACATTGAGTCGGAAAGGCTCTCAGGCCATTCTCTGCTATTTAGACAGGATCAAAAAGATCAGTAAACTCTTTCTAATTTTTGCTGCATTTATAACGGCTGGTTCGACATCGATCTTATGACACTCACCGCCGATATCATTGTTTTTTTTAATAGTTATATATCAGTCGAATTAATTACGCATTCGATAACATCGTCTCAACGGGCCAACCGGCTAAACCGGCTCAACGGGCCCAACGGCCATCGGCCAAAAGGCCATACAGCTGCAACAGCGTGTCGGGTTCACCGAATGCGCCGGCCTTGGTGATCACCGGCAGGCCGTCGTCGGCACCGCCTATCACCGTTCCCTGGATGACTCCCGGTAGAATTTCGACCTTCAGGCGGACCCCGCTTGCCTCGATTGCGCCGAGAACCGCCGCAGCCGTGTCTCCGCCGGATAGGAAAAGTCCGTCCGGACGGCGGCACCGGACAATAGCGGCGGTCTCTGCCGCCAGCTGTCGGGTGATAGAATTATCGTACACCAATGATTCGGCGGGTGCAAGCTGCAGGACAACCGCTCCTGAGGCAAGATCCTTCGCGATAGTATTCGATCGGTCGGACAACGCGGTCGATCGGCCGGGAACAAGTATGTAGCGCGGGACGCCGGTTTTACGGGTCAGCGTTTCGACCTGCGACCTGAGCACATTGGAGCCGGAACCGCAGACAAAGAGCAGGTGATCGCCCACGGCAGCCCCTGACGCCGGTCGTGCCTCAGTCTCTTCAAATCGACACCGGACCAGCGCCTGAGCCAGGCCGGCGGAACCGGCCAGCAGGAGGTGCGGAAATTGGTCGCCGGCCAGGCGGGCAATGACCTCAAGGTGCCGTTGATGCGCGGCATCACAAGCGATCAGGCGGCGGCCTTGCTTCAACAGGTCCCCGACAAGTGCCTTCAGGCGCCGGGGGTTTTCGTCGAGATCGGCCGCATCGATCCGGCCCACCGGCCGTCGGTATTGAAGGGCGATCAACTCCGAGAGGCGGGACGCTTTGATCGGACTCGCCGGATCGCGTGCCATCTCGCTGTCGGCCACCGGGATGTTGCGCACATAGTGAACATCGTGAAGCGTCGTGCGCCCCTGGGCCGGAAAAGCCGGGGCGATCAGCGCGCCCCGGCAGCCGCACACGTTGGCCAGTGCAGCGACCTCGGCGCCGACATTGCCCCGCATGCAGGAATCGATCTTCTTGTAGATCAGTTGTGGTTTCAGCCGACCGACGGCCATTCCGGTTTGGCGCACCCGTTCTCCCGCCGCGGCCGGTGACAGGTTCCGGCTCGCGGTAGACACCGTCAAGACCCCTTTGATCGATTCCGGGTTGATGGCGGCCAGTTCTTGATGCGGCACTAAAAGGACCTGGTTCCCGAAACGGCCGAATTGAATACCGGCGTCGGCCGCACCGGTCAGGTCGTCGGCAATGACGGCCAGAGAGATCACAACGATTTCTCCAGCGCCGCGCCGGGCCCGATCGGCAGCGTGTCGGGTGCATGGGTCAACACGCTCATGCGCGCCTGCGGACCCTGTCGTCTGAACGCCTCTTCAATCGCCCACTGGATGTCCGGAGCGTGGATGTGCCCGAGCCGCGTCTTGTCCTCAGCCGGTATTCCGGGAGAATAGGTGATGATCGAGGCCTTCTCCCGCACCATGGCCCAGGCCATCGCCAGAGCCGTGGCGACACCGTTTTTGAGATCGCCGCGCCGGTAGGCCGCTCTGATTTTGTCCGACGGCCAGGCGGTGAAGTCGAGCAGTTCGGTGTGCACCGGACTGACTCCTTCCGGCGCCGGGGTGCAGACGATGATGGTGCCGCCCGGCCTGACCATTCGAACAGCCGGGTACTGGGCCTTATGGGACTGCCAAAAGTCGAGATCGCAGGGGTAGGAGTTGGCCACAACGATGTCCGGGGTCTCGTGATATCGGATGCCGTAGATCTTATGTGCCAGCTTGACCCCCTGCTGGAAGGATGCCCGCATGGCGCCGTAGAAAACACCCACGACGCCCCCCTCACTGTCCATTACCACGTTGAAGATGGACTGCAGGCCGACCTTCTCGGCCATATCGTCCATATCCCGTCGCACCGGGTTGTCCGCGTGACCCAGAAAAGAGTCGCCGCCTCCCTCGCAGGAGAGAATGTGCGTTGCCGCGGTGGTTGCGGCCCCGCAGACGCCGGGTTGAATGATCTTGGAACTTCCCGAAAACCCGGCGATGTGATGCGGTACAATAGCGCCCAAACCGATGATCACATCGGCTTCGATTACCGCCCGGTTGATCTTAAGGGGCGTGCCGCGGCCCGAAAAGCCGACATCCACCAGTGCTTCCGGATCACGCCACGCGTGGTTGAACACGTTTATCCGGCGGAAGACTGCCTCTCCGACCTTGGCGATCATCTCGGCCTTGGTCATGTAACGGTGGGTGCCCAAGGCCATGATGCAGGCGATCCGACGGTCGGGAACACCGGCACGATTGAGGCGGGCCAGCAGCGGTGGGATCAGGCGATCGGATGGGGTCAGGCGGGTGATGTCATCGCTGATGATCAACACCCGATCGCCGGGTTTCACGCGACGCTCGAGCGGTTCCTGCCCGATAGGCCGTTCCAGAGCTCCCTCAATGGCTGCGGGCAAATTTTCCAACGGCCGTGAAGGGTGCGGGCTCAATATCTCGGACAAGCCAGGGGCCGGAACTTCGAAGCCGATCGGTCGGCCGCCGAATGGGATAGTGACCAGTGTCATTTCAGACCTTTACTTCGCGAAGGTGTTGGGAATGACCATCACCAGATCCGGCACGTAGGTGATCAGCACCAACATGGCGATCATGATCACCAGGAAAGGCGTGATATACCGTATGATCTCCGAGAGCTGGATATGGGCAATGTTGCACGAGATGAAAAGACAGATTCCCAGCGGAGGGGTCAGCATACCGATCGCCAGGGCCGTGACCATGACCACTCCGAAGTGAACCGGGTCGATTCCCAGCTTTTCGACTACCGGCAGAAACACCGGCGTGAGGATGATCAAGGAGGCCGAGGTTTCCATGAAGGTGCCCACGATCAGCAGACAAATCAGGATGAGACCGTAGAGCACGTACCGGGAAGAGCTCAGGGTCACCAGGTAGGCGGCCACATTCTGGGGAACTCGTTCGGCCGTCAGAATCCA
Source organism: Desulfobacteraceae bacterium (assembly GCA_029287875.1). Classification (GTDB taxonomy): domain Bacteria; phylum Desulfobacterota; class Desulfobacteria; order Desulfobacterales; family SG8-13; genus JARFQH01. The sequence goes on from JARFQH010000329.1 coordinate 3,406, forward strand.
TCCGAATATGTTGGCGGTGGCGATCAACAGCATGACGGTGGACGTGGCGATCGCGGCGCGCGCAAAAATCCGGGGCAGGTCCCTCAATCGCAGCTCGCGGTAGACGAGAAATCCGATCACCAGTCCGTAAAGCGCCGCCACCACCGCCGCCTCAGTCGGTGTAAAGATGCCGCCCAGGATGCCGCCCAGGATGATGACAGGCATGAGCAGGGCCCAAAGCGCCCCCCAAAAGGTCCGCAGAATCGCACGGAATCCCATGAAGGCATCCTTCTCGTAACCGGCTCTTTTGGCCAGAAAATAGCTGGTGGCCATCAAACCACCACCGATGAGAAGGCCAGGGATGAATCCCCCCATAAACATTTTACCGATCGAAACACCGCCGACCACACCGAAAATGATCATGGGGATGGAAGGGGGGATAATGACGCCGATCGAGCCGCCGGCCGCCTGCACCGCCGCGGCAAACCCTTTCTTGTAACCCTTGCGGATCATGGCCGGAATGGAGACCGCTCCCACGGCGGCGGTATCGGCCGCCGCTGCACCGGATATGCCGGCAAAAAACATGGCCGCCACCACCGCCACCATGGCCAGACCGCCGTAGACGAACCCCACAATGGCGTGGGCGAAATCGAACAGCCGGCGGGAAATTCCGCCGGATTCCATCAACTCGCCGGCCAGCATGAAGAAAGGGATCGCCATCAGGGGAAATGAATCGGTGCCGGTGAACAGCCTTTGGGCGGCAAGAGTCAGCGGAAGGTTGGAACCGAACTGCAAGGTCGTCACGGATGCGACCCCGAGGGAAAAGGCGATCGGCATCCCCAGCACAAAACAGACCAGCAACGACAAGAACAGGATGGCCGTCACAGCTTTACCTCCGGCGTCAGAATCCTGTCCCGAAAAGCCGCCACGGCGATTCGCACTGAGTTGATAAACATGAAAATGCCGCCCACCGGGACCGCCATGTAGGGATATATCATGGGGATGTTCATGGAAGGGGAGGTCTGAAATTTGATCACTCCTAATATTTTGAAGCCCCAATAGATGATCACCAGCAGAAAGACCTGGATAATCAAATTGACGCTAATCACCACGAATCGGTAGGCGTTCGCCGGCAGGAGCTTCTGAAGCAAATCAATGCCCAAATGAACCTGATACCGCACCCCGGCCGCTGCACCGATAAAAGAGATCCAGACGAAAAGGTAGCGGCCGAGTTCTTCGGACCAGGAGAGCGGATCGTTCATCACGAATCGATACCAGACCTGGCTGGCGATGATGGCAACCATGGCCGCCATCAGCAGGGCCAGAATCCAGTTGATTACACGATCCATGATGTCGAACATCGTTTTGTCCGTTGGCCGGTTCGATTATAAATCCCCCCGACCCCCTTTAGCTGAAGACGGGCTTGTTCCGGGCTTAGAACCCGTTGGCGGCGAGTTTCAGCCGCGACTCGAAACCGGTTATCCGGGCGGAGGTGCCCACCTTAACGGGCGGCTTGCTGGACGGCGTCGATCAGGCGCTGGCCTTCGGTTGGATCACCGCCACCGATGGCCTTGACGACCGATGGGTTTTCATACACCGGGGCTACCGCTTTCACGAAGGGGGCCTTGTCGGGGTGGCTGACCTGCATGCCTTCTTTTTTTAGTTCGGCTTCCAGGGTCTGATCGGCTTCCATCGAAATTTTGCGCTCATAATCGCGGGCCTGGGTTGCGGCATCTGCAAGAATACCCTGCTGCTCCGGTGTCAGCCTCTGCCAGGCAATCTCGCTGATCAGCAGCAGGGCCGGCGAGTAAAAATGGCCGGTCATGGCCAGGTATTTCTGAACCTCGAAGAAACGTGAAGAGTGAATGACGGCCAGGGGATTTTCCTGAGCGTCGACCGTTTTTTGCTCCAGCGCCGTGTAGAGTTCGCCGAATGCCATCGGCAGCGGACTGGCGCCCAGGGACTTCATGGTCAGGATGAAGACATCGTCTTCCATGACGCGGATTTTAAGGCCGTTCATATCCTCGGGTTTCTCGATGGGTCGCTTGGAGTTGGTGATGTTGCGGAACCCGTTTTCATACCAGCCCAGGGAACGGATGCCGACTTTGTTAAACAGAGCGGCAATGTCGGCACCGATCGGCCCGTCCAGGACCTTGTAACAGGATTCGCGGTCCTTGAACAGGAAGGGAAGATTGAAAAGCTTTATCTGGGGTACGAAATTTCCCAGCGGGCCGGTAGAGGTCAAGGTCATTTCCAAAGAACCGAGCTGCAGACCTTCGACCATATCCCGCTCCGAGCCGAGCTGGGAGGCAGGGAACAGCTGAACCTCGATTTCACCCTTGCTCCTGTCAGCCACGAGCTTGGCGAAATATTCGACCGCCTGGTTGTAGATGTGGCTGGGCTGAGTCGACGTACCGCATTTAAGGATTGTCTGGGCATATCCGATCGGAGATGCGAACAGAGACGTAAAAAGTGAGAAAAGGGTCACCATGATGATCTTTTTGGAAAGAATTCGCATCACAAGCCTCCTTTGGTAGGGATCTGAATTCCGTCGATGAAAAAAACGGACCGGGCCTCGCTGTAAGGCAAATGGCGCCGGGGCACCCGGTGGGGAGTTGGGTCCCGGCAAGAAATAAGGGACCATCTTGTCGGTTCTTTGGTCCGTCTGTTTATTTAACCGATGTGTTACATCCGCCGGCACACAGCCGGATATTCACCGGTGGAAGTGTCTTGTAGACAAACCAAAAACCGGCCCAATCTTGCGCGAGTATCTCTTTCCGCGACCCTTAATCCACCTGTGAAAGACCACAATCGGTCGATTAAAGTCAAGTCGAAAAAAAGGAAGGGCAGCCACCATGGCTGCCCCTCAGGAGGAATACAGAGAAATTGAGGATTTGAAGGAATTTCTCTAAAGTAATACTTTGCAAAAACCGTGCAAAATTTACTAAAAATATTTTTCTATTAATCTCAGTTTCTTAAGTTCGCCAGGGGTGTCGGGTTAACGAAAAAAATGAGTAGTATGACGCAAACGTTAGGAAATTCAGGTTACATTTTCTGAATACCCACGAGCTTGACTCCGAACCCGGATAGGGTTCGGTGAACGATCCGAGCCTTCAGCATAACGCCGTTGTCTATTTTCGTGCCGGGAATGACAAGCCGTATAAACCGGCCCACCCTCAGCCTATTCTTGGTTTCGATGAATATACCTCTCCGGCTGACATCGCGGATCAACCCCTTGAAAAGGCGTTCCCTTGCGGTGAAGTAGACTGAAGTCGACATCCGTTTTCTTTCAAATCTCCTCAACTCCGGGCTCACGCCGGAAATCAGATCTAAATATTCTGGGAAATCGCAGTAGTAGCGTTCGGTGAATTCAGGGTCGATGCCGATTGAATCGAGGTGTTGGACGCCGTAGGCATAGCGGTAACGGGAACGAACCAGAGCTTTGCGCCATTTGATCTGGACCCGGTGACATTCGTAAAGGGGCGCTTCGAGTCGATAGGGTGAATCCGGAGTGCCCAGGAAAACGATGTCGCTGGCTTGAAGAATGGTATTGGATTCGAAATAGAAACCGCCGATACTGTAATTGTGCATCTGACCGATGACGACCATGCCCGTTTCCAGATTCTCCCGGATAATCGGGCAACGATAGCCGTAGCGTTCTTCGCTGCGTTTTTCCTTATGCTCTTTCGGTTTTATCATTTCCGGTGCCTTCTGACAGCGTTAACAATTTTTCAGAGGACACTGGGCAAAGAGCGTGCCATAACTACAATATCAAAATTAATAGATAAAATACAATATGTTATATGAAATTTCTTTTTTTCTCTGTGGGGTGTACGAGCACAGTCAGTGGGCGAAATAACGCATTGCTCTGAGGAAATTGACCCAGCGGGAAATGGAT
>JARFQH010000342.1 GCA_029287875.1 Desulfobacteraceae bacterium
AAAGCCATTTATTTTCTTCGCGGCAGTGAGCCGGAGACCGTGCTTTCATACGGTGAACTGAGTCGGGATACCGACCGCTGTGCCAATTTCTTTGTCGAGTCGGGTGTCGAAAAGGGTGACCGGGTCGTTCTGTTCCTGAATAAGTCTTTGGTATTTGTCGTCGCGCACCTTGCGCTTCAGAAAATCGGTGCCATCACCGTGCCGTTGAATCCGGCGTTCAAACCATCGGAAATGGCGTATCTCCTCGACGACGCGGACCCGAAGTTGATTCTCAGCGATCCGGAAAAAGGCGATATGATATCGAGAATTGCTCCTGGCTGCCGCTTGCTGCCGGTCGATACCCGTAAACCTTACCAGGACGTCGATTCTTTCCGATCGGCTTCCGAGGGCAGGATCGATGTCAATCTCAAACCGGATGATCCGGGGCTGATCATCTATACCTCCGGGACCACGGGAAATCCGAAAGGGGCCGTTCTTACTCACCGCAACCTCGCATGTGACGCCCGCAATATCATCGGAACATGGGAAATGACCGAGACGGACGTGCTCTGTCATGCGCTGCCCCTCTTTCATGTGCACGGTCTCTGTTTTGCGCTGCACACCGCCCTGCTGGCCGGATCCAGCGTGGCCCTGTTGGATCAATTTAAACCCAAAACCGTGCTGGATGTATTGGCCCGTAAAGATCCCAAAACCGCCTGCACCGTATTTATGGCGGTTCCGACCATGTATACGAAACTGATGGAGGCAAAGATGGTGGCGAGTTATCGTTTCGATCATATCCGATTGTGGACCTCGGGTTCCGCACCACTGCTGGTGAAGGATTTCGACCGGATAAAAAAGGTTTTCGGCAAGGAACCGGTTGAGCGCGAAGGAATGTCGGAAACCGGAATGAATTTTTCAAACCCCTTGCACGGAAAACGAAAACCGGGATCCATCGGCATTCCGCTGCCGGGTCTGGCGGTCCGGATCGTTGATCCGGTCACTTTCGCAGATGTTCCGCCCGGACAGGTCGGTGAACTTTGGCTCAGAAGTCCGGCCATAACGCCTGGATACTGGCGAAAGCCGCTTGAAACCGCCGCGACGTTCGAGGACGGCTGGTTTCGAACCGGTGACTTGGGAAAGATCGATGAAGACGGGTACTATTACCTGACGGATCGGATAAAACACATCATTATTACCGGAGGCGAAAACGTGTCCGCAAAAGAGGTCGAATCGGTCATCAACCTGGTGGACGGCGTCGTCGAGGCTTCGGTTGTCGGGATACCCGATGAAAAATGGGGCGAAAAGGTCGTTGCCGCCGTGGTCAAAAAGGCGGGGGTCGATTTGCCCCCAAAAGAAATTCAGGTCTTCTGCAAAACGCGGCTTCACGACTGGAAATGTCCGAAAGAGATTATATTTGTCGAAGAAATTCCGAAAAATACGATGGGAAAAGTCCTCAAAGAAGACGTTAAAAAAATTTTCAAGGATGAAACCCCATGCGCCGACTGATGACATAAAAAGCAGATTTTATGATAAGAAATTCGGCGGAAAAGACTGGAGGGAAAAAGAAAATAAATCCCGAGAAAAAACCAAAAATTTTGTATAGAAAAATGTCTCGGCAAACCGACGAAAACCCCCATCACGCCTCAGTTTACGGCCCTGTCCTCAGAACGTAGCATTTGACAATTTGTCGTTTTTGAATAATGATTGGGTCATATAAAAACACTCATGGCCCTTAAGCCGCCACTGGTTCCGGGTTTTGAGTTTCGAGTTTCAAGTTTCAAATTTCTATTTGCGAGTCTGATTTTTTTTCGTTCCAAATCAAAGAGACTGTTTCCGTAAAGGGAAGACAAATGGAGCTGCAACCTCTGGGGTCGTCGAAAATCAAGATCTCTCCGATCGTCATGGGTACTTGGCAGGCCGGAAAAGAAATGTGGGTTGGCATCGATGACTCGGAGAGCATCGCGGCCATCCGCGCCGCATACGATGCCGGCATCACCACCTTCGATACGGCCGAGGCCTATGGAAACGGGCATTCGGAGAGGATCCTCGCCAAGGCCCTTTCCGACGTGCGCGACCGCGTCGTTTACGCCACCAAGGTGTTTGCCAATCATCTTCGGTACGACCAGGTGATCAAGGCCTGTGAACGGTCGCTGAAAAACCTCGCCACAGACATAATCGACCTCTACCAGATTCATTGGCCCTCCGGTTCCTTCAACACCCCGAAAGTGCCTATTGAAGAGACCATGCGCGCATTGAACGAACTGAAAGTGCAGGGAAAAATCCGTGCCATCGGCGTGTCCAATTTTTCCCGCCAACAACTGGAAGAGGTAGCCGGGTACGGAGAGATCGTCAGCCTGCAACCGCCCTATTCCCTTTTTTGGCGGCAGCTGGAAACCGATGCCATGCCCTACTGCGTTGAAAATGATGTCACGATTCTGGCATACTCCCCCATGGCTCAGGGATTGTTGACCGGAAAGTTCACACCGGAGCACCGCTTCGCACCTGGCGACCACCGGACGAAGAACCGTCTTTTTGAGGGGGAAAACTATCGACGGGTGCAGGCTGCGCTTGATAAATTGCGGCTTATCGCGGCAAAACACGATTGCACTCCGGGGCAACTGGCTCTCGCCTGGGTCATTTCACACCCGAACACCTGCGCTATTGCCGGAGCCCGCAACCCCATACAGGCGGCTCAAAACGCAGCCGCGGCGAAGGTAAAACTTTCCGCCGAAGATTTAAAACAAATGGATACCATCGGCCGTTCTGTGACCGATCAGCTGGACGACAACCCGGTCATGTGGAAGTTCTGATGAGGGCACTACGTGGTGATGTTGGGGCCTCATCTTGCGGCGACCATTTTGAAGTGTTGTGTAAGTACTGGAATTCCCCTTTGGCCGACGAGACCCGATCGGTCCTGTAAGAGGCGAAGGCAATGGCCCGACCTAAAGATCCACAGCATCACCAGATGGAGGCGCTCATCGCCAAGGCTGATCAGTGCGGCGTATATGGACAGAAGTACAATAAATCGGAAACACTGGAAGAACTGTTCAAGTGGATCGGTGAGGCCGTTTGCATCAGCGCATTCAGGATCGTCAAGGCCGTAAAACCGCCCAGGACCGAAAAACTGGCCAAGGCATTTAAGTGGGTGGCAAGCGGAAAGTACAATTCGTTCAAACAGGTGAGGATTAATCTGTTTGCCGCAGCCATATTTTACATAGCCGACAAACTGCGTGACGCACTTCGGTCATGGGTACTCACGCCATACCCGGAGCTGATTGCGGATCAATCAATCTTTAAAGGCGCGGAAACATTTTCAACCATCACCGACATGTCAGAGGCGGAGAAGAAGCAATTCTTTGCTGCCATGTCCACTAAAATGATCGTGCGCCTGGATAATCCCCCAAAAGACACCGCCGATGCCGTGAGTCGAATTGTGGCTGAATTGGGCAAAGAATC
>JARFQH010000383.1 GCA_029287875.1 Desulfobacteraceae bacterium
GCATACATGGCGTAGTAGGCCGGCATCATGGTGCCGAAGGGGCTTTCCCATTGGATGTCCGCGCCGCGGCCCATGCGCTCCTGGGACTCGGACGAGGATATCTCCGACATTTTCTGAAAGCCGAGCACAGCCACCACGCTGTGCAGGCCGGAGGCCACCAGCGAATAGGCCAGCCGCAGTCCGGTGCTGCTCGCTGAACAGAGGCTCTCGACATAAAAGGTCGGCTGCGGGTTGAGGCCGAGGTATTCCGCCAGGACGCCGGCCGGCGACCGTTGTTTGTCGTACTCCGGTGCCGAACAGACCACCGATGCGTCGATGTCGCCGGCGGTGAGCCCGGCGTCCCCGACGGCTTCTCTAAACCCGTCGAACACCAATTCCCTGATCGATCCCGGATATTGCCGGACGAACTTGCTCTGACCGACACCGATGATGGCTACCTTGTTCATGGCTGATATTACCTTTCAATAAGCTGTTCATGGCTTTTAACCCAGAACGTTGAACCCTGAACCGCTCAACCCGGATTATATATACTGCCCCCCATCGACCTTGATGACTTCGCCCGTGATGTGTCGGGCTTTGTCCGAGGCCAGAAAGGACACGACATACGCCAGATCCTCCGGTTGTCCCACGCGCTTGAGCACGATTTCGGCCATCGCCATGTCGATGATCTTGTCGCGCGCCTCAGATTCCCGGAGCATGGCGGTTTCGATCAGGCCGGGTGCAACGGCATTGACATTGACCCCGAAAGCCCCCAGTTCCTTGGCCAGGGCTTTGGTCAGGCCGACGATGCCGGCCTTGGAGGCGGAGTAGTTCATCTGACCGAACTTGCCGCGCAGCCCATTGATGGAGGTGATGTTGATGATCTTGCCGTATTTCTGCTCCTTGAAAATCGGAGCCGTGTGGCGAATAAAGTTAAAGTAGCCCTTTAAATTAACTTCGATGACGCGGTCCCATTGTTCCTCGGTCATCTTCCAGGACACGCCGTCCCAGTTCATCCCGGCATTGTTGACCAGGATCTGGAGGCTGCCGAAAGCCTCTATGGCCGCCTGTACGGTGGCGGTGGCATCCTTAAAGGAAGCGATGTCGCATTTGACCGCCACGGCCTTGCGACCCAGACCACGGATTTCCTCGGCGTACTTTTGGGCTTCCTCTTCGTGTTTGCGGTAGGTGAGGCACACGTTGGCACCTTCACGGGCCAGCTCTTGCGCAATGGCCGCCCCGATTCCCTGGGACCCCCCCGTAACGATTGCATTTTTTCCTTCGAGAAGCATGGTGCTCTCCTCCATGGTTTAGCCGGTTAGCTCTGCGGTTTTCCGAGTACTGCCGCCATGAACTCCAGGTCGAAGGCGTCGCTGCGGTTCATTCGTCGACGGAACTCGATAAAATCGATGGTGTCTTTTCCGGTTATCTTTTTGGTGTTGAAGGCGTTGAATCCCAGATAGGCTTCACCGTTCATGTTGGCCGCCAGCCAATGGCGGTTGATGACCTTGGCCTGGTCCCAGAAGAATTTCTTTTTCAGGCGGATGCCTTCGACGCTTTTGATCAGACAGCCGGGGAAGAGGTTTGTGTATGTCCACAGGATTTTGTCGACTTCGGCATCCAGCCGTTCGAAGTCGGTTCGGGCGTTTTTAACGACATCGCGGGCTTTGCGGGCCTCTTCGCCGGTCTTGAATTCGCCGTAAACGATTTCACCGTCCTCGACATACGTGTCGGTGGTCACGGCTGGGTTGCGAAGCCAGCCGTCGTCCTGTTTGATGACCGGTACGCACTTGGAGACAAGGCCCAGGCGCTGCATCTTGTAGGCGCTCCACATTTCGCAGGAAACGCAATTCCACATGGCCAGTTCCATGGGCAGCATCCATGGCAGAAAATCACTGCTGCCACCGTCCGGTGCGGAACCGTGACGCGGACCGGCCTGCCCGAAAATGGCAAGGTCACTGGCAAGGGTGGTGTCGCAGGCCATGCCGATTTCCTGTCCGCCCGCCACACGCATGCCGTTGACCCTGCAGATGGTTGGTTTCTTGCAGGTGAGGATGCTGTCGACCATTGCGTTGAACAGGTCCATGTAAGCGCCGTATTCGTTGGGACGGCCGGCATAGTACTCCGCATATTCCCTGGTATTGCCTCCGGTGCAGAAGGCCTTGTCGCCGACCGCTGTAAAAATGGCGGCCACAACAGAATGATCGGCCGATGCGCGTTGGAAACCGGCGATCACGCCCTTGACCATTTCAGTGGTGTACGAGTTGTACTGCTTGGGGTTGTTGAGGGTGATCCAGGCGGAATGGAGGCCGTCGACCGGGTTGCCCTGGGGGTCGCGAATCGTTTTTTTTTCAAACATGATGCCGGGCGCTTCATTTGAAAAATGTTCATCGCCCCAGAGAAAATGGTCTTTGCTGCCGGACTCCCGCGGTAACCAGTTTAAATCGGCCATGACGCAACTCCTTTTTAAAGTATTAGTATTACCAATATTATCGGTAAGATACCCCCTTAACTGTCTAAACGGCGTTCAATTGATATCAAAACGTTATTTTATAGCTATATATTAGCTACGCTCACAACAAGTCAAGAAAAAAAGTATCGCCTCATCCGGACTCCGGCGCGTCATTTTTATACACAATAACGGTTCGCGGGCCCATGAGCGTTTAATGCCGGTCACCTGGCTTTGTGTTATGACCCACCGCAAACCGTTGGCGGTGCTTCGGTTAGCTTGACAGATGGTCGCGGGCCTTGTAGATGGAGTTGGCCTACGGTTGCGCTATCTCATTCTTCAAAGGAGGTTGGCCCGGTGCGTTATCCGAAAGAAGTCGTGCTTAAAGACAAAACGGAGGCGATCATTCGCCCACTCGAAAAAAAGGACGAAACGAAATTGCGGGAACTGTACGCAGCACTTCCTGAAAAGGACCGCTGGTTCATGCGCCACGATGTGGTGAATCCGGATGTCGTCCACCGCATGATCGCGGCCATCGGCAAGGGGAACGTCCTATCGATGGTGGCGCTCGTCGGTGATCGCGTCGTGGCCCACGCCAGCCTGCTGATGCGGGGCTATGGCTGCACCCGCCATGTCGGTAGACTCAGGATCGCGGTTATGCCGGAGCTCCGGCACAAGCGCCTGGGTACCTGGATTCTGCTCGACCTCATTCAACTGGGCATGGATCAGGGGTTGGACGATATACGGGCCGATTTCGTAGTGGGCATCGAGGATGCGGCGATAGAGGCCGCCCGCAAGCTCGATTTTTTCAAGGTGGCGGTCCTGCCGGAGTATGTGAAAAGCCCGCGGGGGACCCGTTACGACCTGCAGATCATGATCAAGCGGTTGCATCGGAACTGGGGTGACTTCTAACGCGAAGAAACTTGATACTTGAAACTGGAAACTTGGATTCGGATCAGTTCGTTCTTTTTTCCCGAGTTTCAAGTTTCCAGTTTCGAACACAGCTTCCGGTCCAGAAGAGTCCAAATTTCCGCTAAGAATTTTTTGAATAAATCAGCTGAAAACTCAGCAACGAGAGTTTATGCGAGATTCACGGCAAGAAGAGATTCAGCTCACCGCGCCCATGGGTGCCTTGACCATCCGGTCCTTCTGCAGCTCCAGAGAAATCCGGCAGACCACATTCAACCCTCAGTTCAGCAGCCACGCCCAATACCGGTCTCTTTACACCCGACGGCAGAGCTTGGAAGACAATGCCGACCAGCCTGACACCAATGTCACCCTGGCCTTGGCGGACGGCAATTTAATCGTCGGATTCGGGGTGCTGGCCTATCCGGAAGCAGGAGAGCGCTGGGCCGAACTCGAACCTCGGGTCATGATGGAGGTCAAGGCGATCGAGACCTGCCGCGCCTGGCGCTCCCAAGGCCTGGCCAAAGGCATCCTCTCGATGTTGCTGCACCACCCGTTCGTGGAAGACAAGATCGTGTATATGGTCGGGTATTCCTGGACCTGGGATCTGGATGGCACGAAAAAAACGGCGCAACAGTATCGTCGCATGCTGATCAGACTCTTCGAGCCGTTCGGGTTCGTGGAGTATCAGACCAATGAACCGAACATCTGCCTCAAACCGGAGAACGTGTTCATGGGGAGAATCGGCAAAAATGTTTCTTCGAAGGGGCAGGACGACTTTAAATGGCTGCGCTTTGGCATGCATTCTTGATCAGTTTCCGTCCACAAATAACCCTTTGCCGCAATGTCTGTGTGATTTCCTTTAACTTGCAAAAAAATTAAGTATTTATGGATCGAAAAATGATCAGGGACTTTAGTAAAATCGCGGATGGATGCTAATCAAGGTGCAGTGATGAGGTCTTTTAACAGTGTCGCGAGCTTGCGCGAGTCATGGCGCACGATGCCGGCCGTGCTTTCCAGCAAATCGAGCGCATAGATTTTCCGCTCGTCCCACCAGCCGTCCCAGTTGTCGAGTTCGACAAATTCCGCCTTTTGTTCGTGGTAACGCAGCAGCAGTTCGGCACTTGGCTTGCGGTTGTTGTAAATGATACCATTCAGAGGCCTTTCAATTGCCTCCTCGAGCGTCTTGACGAAATCGCGGCCGTTAAACTGATGGGTTTCACCGAACTTCGTCATGATGTTAAGGATGAAAAGGACCGGTGCTTTGGATTTCTGCAGGCCCTCTTTGAGGCCCCGTACAATCAGGCTTGGAACGATACTGGTGAACAGATCGCCGGGACCGATCACGATCATATCGGCCTGTCGAATCGCCTTCAGAACCGGTGGATAGACGGTTATGGTATCGCTGTGATGCGGAACGAGAAAAACATCGCGGATTTTTTCACGCTGCGTGCCGCGCGGCATGTCGATGGCGGTTTCACCGTAGATGCGGGTGCCGTCGGTCAACTCCGCCACCAGGGTCGCCTTGTCGATGGTGACGGGCAGGATATGGCCGCGAACATCCAGAATCTCGGCTAGGGCCTGGATACCGGAAGGAAAACTGCCCGTGTAGCGCGACAGCATCGTTATCAGCATGTTTCCGGCGTTGTGGCCGGCCAGACGCCGGTCGGCGGTGAAGCGTTTGAGGAAGATGGTGCGGGCGATGTCGCGATGAGGCGATAAGGCCAGGATGCACTTCAGTGCATCGCCCGGTGGAAGAATGCCCAGTTCGTCCCGCAGACGCCCCGTGCTGCCGCCACTGTCTACCATAGAGACGATTGCAGTGATATCGAGTAATTCGAGATCTCTAAGACCCGCCAGCAGTGCGTATTGACCGCTACCGCCGCCGATGGTCACGATTTTATGCATGGTGGAACCAGAAGCTTGAAAGAAGGTTAGGGCCGTTGTCCGTCGATGATATGCGGAAAGAAGCAAGAGGAAGCCATACCGCCTACTTGACCCCCAGTTCCTCCTTCAACCATTTTTTCAGGTCGCCTTCGATCGCATAGACGCCTTTGAGTTCGCAGACCGGTTTCTGGAACTGTTGCGGCAGTTCGAATTGGGCCAGCTCGGTAGCTTCCTCGGAATTTCGGCGGATCAAATAGACGTAGTAGGGTTTGGACCAGCAATTGACGACGAAATAAAGCGTGAAATCGTTTTTCGACCGAATCACATATCCGTCCCCGCGGGCCCAGTTATTGCCCCACTCGAGGTATAATCGGACCGCTTCCTCCGGTGTCATGTTCCAGTTGATCTCGTCAATCAGGTCCCTGTCTTTTTTAAGCTCTGCGAGCGTCAGCATGGCACTCTCCTGAGAAAAAGTGTTGTAATTTTGTTATACGCTAACATGAAACCTCGCAACAAAAAAGTCAAGATTAGACCGTCAGAACACTGAAAGTAGGGGGAGGCAGGGTCGCAACTTAAAAACAGGTTGATTGTGTTGGAAGATTCTTATAATGGAAGAATGCAAGAAAAGAATATGACTGAATAATCAAGGAATCGCATATGCGCAAGATTGCCGTGGCTATGGCCAAAGGCGGTGTCGGAAAAACGACGACCGCCGTCAATCTGGCCTTCGGGCTTGCCCGTGAGGGTTTCAAGGTGTTGCTGGTTGACGGAGACACCCAGGGGCAGGCGGCAAAATTTTTAGGTGTCAGTCCGCGTTTCGGGCTCTACGAGTTTATTACCGGTTGCGATGAAACCGGACAGTCGGTCTCAAGAAAAGATACCCTGTGCCTCTGCCGCAAGAATCTCTGGCTGCTTGGCGGCGGTATTAAATTGGTGGAGTTGAAGCACTGGCTCGGCGAACAACCCAGAACCGTGCGTCAGGGGGTCCTGGCGAACGCCTTGGTGCCCAAGGATGGAATCCTTGACTACCTCATCTTCGACTGCTCACCGGGTTGGGACGTCTTGAGCGTCAACATTCTGATGGCGGTATCGGAAGTGCTCTGTCCGGTCGCCCTCCAGGGCCCCGCCCTGGAAGGCCTGAAGACATTTTTCGGATATCTGATGTCCGCCCAGCGGTTGAACCAGGAACTGCAGCTGAAATACATTCTGCCGACCATGTTCGATCAGCGCACGCACCACAGTTCTGATATCCTGCGCCAACTCAGGCGGCTGTTCCACAAGCAGATCTGCGATCCAATCCGTTACAATGTGCGGTTGTCGGAGGCAGCGGTGAGAGGCAGGACGATTTTTGAGTATCGGAACAGCGCAGGCAGCGCTGAGGACTACGGCAAACTGCTATGGAGGGTACAGCACGATGGCCAAAAAGACCAAAAAATCGCCTGATTTTTTTGAGGAAAATCCATTCGATCCCGTCAATGCCGCCATCGGAGACGGACAGAAACTGCGTCCCGCCGCTGCCGGTAAAGGGGCTGCAGCGGAAAAGCGCAAGGCCGGGTTTTACCTGTCGAACAGAATCCTGGAACGGTTCAACCGCAATTTTTACGAATTGAAGCTGCAGGGAAGGCCGGTTGAAAACAAGTCAGCGCTGCTCGAGGCGGTAATCGACTTTGCACTCGACGACATCGAACAGGCCGCTGACAGTCGAATTCTGAAACGTTTCCAAACGAATTCCCTCCGGCACAAATCACTTGACTAATCGGCCCATCCACCCTACAAGCGGGATAAATTGCCGAAAAGCGATGTCTTTTCAGTCTATTGATGAGCGTGATGTTTCAAATATGTGCTGCAGTTGGTCGGTGGACTTCATCGGTTTGATATTGATCCAGCATTGATAAGGAGGAAGGCGAAATGGAAATCAAGAAGGTTCTGCTTTCGGAAGACGAGATGCCGAGACAGTGGTACAATATTCTGGCGGACATCAAGATGAACCCGCCGCTCGGTCCGGACGGCAACCCGGTCAACCCGGACCAACTCGCTCCGGTTTTTCCCATGAACCTGATCGAGCAGGAAGTGAGTTCCCAGCGTTGGATCGACATACCCGACGAAGTGCTCAGCGTCTACCGCATCTGGCGCCCATCTCCGCTGGTCCGCGCCTATGCTCTGGAAAAGGCCCTGGACACACCGGCCCGCATCTATTACAAAAACGAAGGCGTCAGCCCTCCCGGCAGTCACAAACCCAATACCGCCGTTCCTCAAGCTTACTACAACAAGGTCTTCGGCATCAAACGCCTGACCACGGAGACCGGTGCCGGCCAATGGGGCAGCGCCCTGGCATTTGCCTGTTCCCAGTTCGGCCTTACCTGCAAAGTGTTCATGGTTCGCGTCAGTTTCGATCAGAAACCCTACCGCAAATCGATGATGACTGCCTGGGGAGCGGAATGCGTCGCCAGTCCGAGCACCGCCACCAAGGCCGGCCGGGACATTCTCGAAAAAAACCCGGACACGCCCGGTAGCCTTGGAATTGCGATCAGCGAAGCGGTCGAAGCGGCCGTCAGCGATACCTCCGGCCAGACCCGGTATTCCCTGGGGAGTGTCTTGAACCACGTGATGCTCCACCAGACCATTATCGGTCTGGAAGCCAAGAAACAGCTTGAAAAGATCGGTGAGTATCCGAATATTATCATCGGCTGCGCCGGCGGGGGCAGCAATTTCGCCGGCATCGCCTATCCATTCGTTTACGACAAAATACACGGCAAAGACGTCGCCATCTATCCGGTCGAGCCGGCCGCCTGTCCGACATTGACACGGGCGCCCTTTGCCTACGATCACGGCGACACCGCCGGTTATACGCCGCTGCTGCCCATGCACAGCCTCGGACATACCTTCGTGCCCGCTCCGATTCATGCCGGCGGTCTGCGCTATCACGGGATGGCGCCCACGGTGAGCCAATTGGTCGACGAAGGGATGCTGGAACCCAAAGCGGTCGAGCAGCTGGCCGCCTTTGAAGCCGGTGTCCTGTTCGCCCGAACCGAAGGAATAATCCCCGCGCCGGAAACCAATCACGCCTTGGCCTGTCTGGTCGACGAAGCTAAAAAAGCCAAGGAAGAGGGCAAGGAAAAAGTGATCCTATGCAACTGGAGCGGACACGGGTTGATCGATCTGGGTTCGTACGACAAATATTTTTCGGGTGAGCTCAAGGACTTCGCGCTCAGCGATGCGGAAAAAGAGAAATATACCAGCATTATGGCCAACTATCCCAAACCGCAGCACCTCAAGAGCCGGTAGCACAGGACCGGCGATCGACTCTTTATGAAAGAAACTGAGAAACAACTTGTCCGACGGTGCCCCCGCTTGGGGGGCCCCGTCGCCTTTTTTTATTGCACGGCTTGCGAAGCGAATAACCGGGCTTGCGGGAAGATAATCGACTGCTGGTGGGAGACCTTTGATGTGTTGCGCTACCTAAAGGATACACTGGCACCAGAGGAGTTCGACCGCCTTACCTGCGCTAAACCGGCGTCCAAAGTCAGCCAGCTCGTCGACATCATTGCGCAGTCGAAAAAGCGCCTGACCGAATCATAGGACTCACTGCGGATTCGAAAGGTCCTTTCCGGAAGCTTCGGCCTCGCGGGTGCAACGCGGGCAGAGACCTTCGAAGACCAGTCGGTGGCCGAAAATGGTGTAGACGGTGGCGCCGTAGAGCTCGTCCTCGATTTGTTTCAGCGGGGCAACCGGCGCGTTATCCACACGCCCGCAATTCAGGCAGCGGATATGGTAGTGCTTTTTCGGGTTCCAGTCGAACCGCTTGATATCGCCGCCGAGTTCGAGCTTTTGTATCTCACCCAGTTCGGATAAAATTTCGAGGTTGCGATAGACCGTGCCGAGACTGATGCGGGGCAGTCGTTTGCGGACCATCTCGTAGACTTCGTCGGCACTAGGGTGGGCTTTGGCGTTTCGGATTTCTTCAAGAATCATTTCACGTTGCCGCGTCATGCGATAGCGGCTGTTTTTTTCCACGTTCTTCTTTCCGGTGGCTTCGACCGGGTCGTTTGGGCCGTTCTTCGCTGTCATCTAAATAACCGGTGGCGGGTCAATTTACGTCTGAATTGGGTTCGATGGAGATCATTATTTATAACAACCTTCACGGGTTGCGTCAAGAAACCAATTCGCAATCATTTTAAAATCCGGTCATCCGGCTCCATCTTCATGTTCACCGAGAACCGCTGTCGGCACAAAACAACATTTGACAAATGAAAGCGATTTGCTGTAAAATATCAACCGTTTATGAGAATGTCCACCCTAACGCCTGCACACTTATTGCAAGTAATTCCCGCACGTTGAACCTCATCGAAAGGGATCGATCCTGATGACCTATGCTGTTTGCGACAATACCCAGAGAATCCGTTTTGAAAAACCGGACCTTGCGGAGATGACGAAAAATTACACGGTCGTGGATCTTCATTTCCACAGTCGACATTCCGATGGGTCTAATTCAATCGAAGAAATCGCCCATTATGCCAGAGAGTTGAACATCGGCATTGCCATCACCGATCACAATGCCGTCGACGGTGCGGTTGAAATCGATGCCTACAAGGATGTTCTCAGCATTCCCGGCATCGAAGTTACTTCTCTGGAAGGCGCCCATATTATTGTCTACTTTTACGATATCAAGAGCCTGCAGCAGTTTTACGCTCACGAGGTCCAGCCGTTCATGGGCAATGACATCATGAGCTCGACGACCCTGAGGATGGAAGAAATCATCACGCGCGCCCGCCATTACAGGTCGGTCGTCATTTTTCCCCATCCCAGCTGCGCGGTGTACACCGGTGTGTGCAACACTTATTTTACGGAGGCGCGGCGTCAGGAACTGTTTAAAATGGTCGACGGGGTGGAGGTGATCAATTCAGGCAATCTGAAGAAGCAGAACCTCAAATGTGCGCTGCTGGGGTTCAATCTCGACAAGGCCATCACCGGTGGCAGTGACGGTCATCTACTCGGACACATGGGCAAGGTCGTCACCTATGCCAACTGCCGTCCCGAACGCAGGGCTTTTCTCGACGCCGTCAAAAAGAAAAGAAATAAGGTGATCGGGAAGGAGGTCAATCTCTTTCGCAAGATGACAGCCAATGGCTTCAAGTTAAAGTCAAACTTTAGAAACAGAACAGATCTAATTGAAAAAAATATAAAATACGGTTATACACTAATCCACACCAAATCAAAGGCGCTGCAAGAAAATGTGCGGCGCAACCTCAACGTAAAACTCGGGCGGCGGATCAAGCCCAAGTCGTTCCATTACGACTATTAGGCCGAAAAAACGACAGTTGAATCCGGGTATGATTTTTCGTCGCGCGCCTCGAATTGCCCAAACCGGGTTTTTACGGGAATCGTTCCTGCCGGCCGGATGGCGAACAACCTCGGACCCCTTTGAGGGTGGTTGTCCTACCCGAAGCGCTGTCATCGTTCGAACTTTTTAGTCCGACAACTCTCCCACTTCAGACGCCCCTTCTCACGCGATTGACTCCAGAGCGTCACGAAACAGTGGCGAGATCCTTCTCTACAATGAAATCTGTGCTATGCGGGTACGTGAGTAAAATCCACCGCCCGCTTCGCTCAAGATGCAGAGGTCGCGGAGGAGGGGGTAATCGTTTTCCTTGTCGTTACGAGAGGACGGCCTTGCAAAAGCTCTCAGCTTGGATGGTCAATCGAACCACCTCAGGTGGCATCTTGGTGACAGGAGCAATGGAAAGCCAAAGGGATGCTGCTGATTGCTTTCCGCCCTCTCAGCGGAAAGAAATAAAACGAAACTTTTCCTATGCGCGCCCAGCGTCTCTGCGGTGAATATGAATAACCCACGCTACCCCTTTTAAAGAGGTTCAGCAAGTGAACCCATATAGAGGGTCTCGGTCGCTCGGAATAAAAAAAGGAAGGGGCC
>JARFQH010000399.1 GCA_029287875.1 Desulfobacteraceae bacterium
CCCCCCCCCCCCCCCCCCCCCCCCCCCCCCCCCCCCCCCCCCCCCCCCCCCCCCCCCCCCCCCCCCCCCCCCCCCCCCCCCCCCCCCCCCCCCCCCCCCCCCCCCCCCCCCCCTATACACCCACCCCCCCCCCCCCCACAACAACCCCCCACGTCTGTCGTCGGCAGCGTCAGATGTGTATAAGAGACAGGCCATTTTCTGGATCCGGCCGAGCCATTCCGGGCTGAGGTTCTGCGGCAAAACAGCTTCTGGTCCTCTTGAAAGGATTTCATTGCCGAGCTTTGATAGCAGCACAGTCGCACTCCTTATTTTTGCAGATTGATTTCATCGCGCCCCGGGCACGAGGGCCGCTATCTTAATTCATGAACAATAAAAGAATCTTACGAAAGTGTACGCCCCGCTTTTTCCTGCGCGATCTCTTTTAAAAACGACCCCTCCCCCGCGGGCAATGGTTCAAACCTCAGTTCGGTCACATGTCAACTCGGAAATATCAAACGATCCGAAATCAGGCCGTAAAAACTATCCCCGCTATCCGAAGCGAAATGCCACCCCAAATGGATCAGGCAGGCGCGACAGACGGCAACCCGCCAGCGGTATCCTTTGAACCAGGTGAATTCGTCAGTCGCCGGACCGCTGGTGGTGCAACCGTCGGCCGATCGAAAACACAGGATCTCGTAAACGATTCCGTGCGGGTTGGCAAAGGTGTGCTGATGCGAACCGTCCCTTACGGTGCGGTCGTTCGGGCGCGCTACCGCTTGCCCGCAACGGCGGCAAAGGATTAAGGCCTCCGGCTCCTCAGCCGCTTTCTCCTCAGCCGCCTCCGCCGGGGCGGCGCCCGGTTTCGCAGGGGCCGGCTTTTCTCCCGGCAGGCGAAACCAATAAAAGAACCCGCTTTCGGCAGTCATCATTTCCCTGTAAAAACCGCTGAAGGCGGCCATCCGGTCGCTCCCAAACCGTTGAGAATTGCTTTACAGATGTCTTGCAACCATTATATTCAAAATGAAAGTATTGCAAATCCACTTTGTTTTCTCGCGCTCAATCACCGAACTCGAGGATATCCGTTATGGTTAAAAAAATCAAATTATGGATCAAGCCATCGGGCTCATCGAAGCCAACATCTACATGTACGAAGAACTGCTCGAGTTGCTGAAGCCCCAGGCCAACTCACCCAATCCCTTCGAGAAGTTGCTGAAAGACTTCTGAAAAATGCTTCATTAACGCATGCCAAATGAAAAAAGGGCACTGTGGACCCGCAGCCGTCTTTTTCGGCACTCAGTTGACGGACATTCCCGGATGGTTCTATTAATCTTATTTAAGACCTGTGTTGAGAGTTTTCCTGCCCAGGCGGGATTCAAGGTTCCAGGGGGAAAGGGGTAAGGTATAAGGATTATGGTATAAGGTATCGGGTGTAAGGTGCAGATGCAGAGTTGGACAGTAAGCCGAACCATGAACCTTGAACCTTAAACCCTAAACCTTTCTTTCATTCCGCCTTCCGCCGTTTTTCCAAAACCTTTGAACCTTGAACCATGAACCCATATTTCATACTGCCAGTGCCGGAAGTCCCAGTTTCTTACGCCTGTTCTCGATGCGGCGACGGATCAAAACAGCCGCCTTTTCCGGATCCGGCTCCACCGCGAAGGTCGCCCCCACCGCCTCTTCGAGCCCCTCGGTCAGCAATTTCACCACGTTCATGCTCCCGGTGATCGGTGGCATCGGCCCCAGGACCGTGTAGACTCCGGAGGCGACAAAATAGGCGCCTATCGATACGGCCTTTTCCGAGTACCATTCGGGTGCGGCGCCGGCCAGCGGCAGGTCGCTGATATCCGTATTCAGTGCATTGGCCAGTGCGGCGGCCACCAGAAGGATTCTGACGTTGTCGACACAGCTGCCCATGTGCAGCACCGGTGGCACGCCCAGTGCGGTGCAGACTTCCCGCAAGCCGGGCCCGGCGTATTGAGCGGCTTCAGCCGTCTTGAGCCCGGCCTTGGCGGTGGCCACGGCCGCACAGCCGGTGTCGACTACCAGAATGTCGTTTTCGATCAGGCGACGGGCCAGGGTAACGTGACCGTAATCCTGCTTGATCTTGGGATTGTTGCACCCGACGATCCCTACCGCGCCGCGGATCTTTCCGGCTTTTATGGCGTCGATCAGCGGGTCGAGTGACCCGCCCAGGGCCCCGACGATGGACTCCACCGAAAAGCCGCCCATTCCGTCGACGCTTTCCACCGGAATGAAAACGTTGCCGCGGTGGGGGAAGTTCTCAATCGCTTCCTTGACCAGTTCTTCGGCCAGCCGGGCAGCGTTGTCCGGATGGAACTCACGGTGCTGCATACCGGGGAAGCGTGCCTTGTCGCTGGTGCTGATCATTTTGGTGTGATAGCAGGCGCCGATGTTGCCGAGTGAGGGCATGATGCACTGGTAGTCCACCAGCATCATATCGACGGCCCCGGTCGACAGCACCAATTCCGTTGTCAGGTGGTTGCCGGCCATCTTGATGCCATGCCGCATCAGCAGTTCGTTGCCCGTGCAGCATACGCCGACCAGGTTGATGCCGGCCGCACCCCTGGCTTCGGCCAGCTTGATCACTTCAGGGTCTTCACAGGCATGCAGCACCATTTCCGAGACCACCGGGTTGTGACCGTGGACGACGATGTTGACCCGATCCTTTTTTAGAACCCCGACGTTGAAGCCGGTCGGCCGCGGCGTCGGCGTACCGAAGAGGATGTCCGACACATCGGTGGCGATCATGGAGCCGCCCCACCCGTCCGACAAAGCGTTGCGCAGGCCGTGGAGCAAAAGACTCTTCCAGTCGTTGTCGACTCCCATGTGGGTGCGGTGCATCATTTCCGAGGTCTCCCGATCAATACCCCGCGGCATGATGCCGAGTTTTTTCCAGATCTCGCGCCGTTTTTCCGGTGCACGCTGCACAAGGGCGAGGCTTTTCTTGCGGGTGCCGTAGTCCTCCTGCATGGCATCGGCCAGCTCGCCGGCAACCGCCGCGGCCTCTTTGCCTTCGGTTTCGATGCCGTATTCGGCTGCAACGGCACGCAACTTGGCCTCGTCGCGAATTTGATACCCGGAACCTTTTCCCGCACCGACCTCGGCCAGCACTTCGACCAGATCCCGACCGTGATCGGAGTGCGATGCCGCGCCGGCGGCGATCATGCGGCCGAGATTGCGGGCCACGATGATGTCGCCATCGGCCCCGCAGACCCCTTTCTGAGGACCTTCGCCGAAGGGATCCACACGGCAGGGTCCCATCACGCAGTTGCGGCAGCTCAGCCCCATGTCGCAGTATCCGCACTGGGGCAGTTGGGACTGGTACCGCTCCCAAACGGTCTCGATTTGATCGGTCTGTGCCTTGTCGAGCATCAAACGACCGTCTTCGGTGATAGTCTGTTTATCGTGTTTCATCAACATGTCGCCCTCCATTTTCGTCAGCGGTTGTGAAGTGTCGGTTCATAATGGTGTCTCCGATAATCCCGTCGATCGACACGCGCGGCATCGGCCATTTGAAGCCGGTCGTGTGCATCTCTCGTTCAAATCTGTAAAACATGCGCGCATATTTCAAAAGCCGGCTGCGGGCGGCCGCGCCTGCCGCAGTTCGACCTGAACCTTCTTGATGGCATTCAGTAGGCCGAAACCCGGCGGCAACGGTTCGATCGTGGCCCCGACTGATATGCTGCGGGCCACGGCATCGGTCTTGCGCTTCAAGGCCGCGTCCGGTTCCTCGAAGGTCAGAGCCCCGGACTTGCAGACTTCAACGCAGGCCGGTATCTGTCCCTGCTCCTGGCGGACGATGCAGTTGTCACACTTGACGGCCACGGTTTTTCCCGGTGGCGCAAAGGTGTCGGCATGATACCGGATCACGCCGAAGGGACAGGCCATGGCGCAGGAAGCACAGTTTATGCACTTGTCCGGATCGATAAGAACGGTATCGAACTGGCTGTCACGGGAGATTGCACCTGGCAGGCAGGCCAGTTGGCAGGGTGCCGGATCGCAGTGGCGGCAGCGGTTGGGAAACCCCTCACCGATCAAACCGGCCCCGACATGGACTCGCGAGTGGGGACGCGGCGTTTCCATGATCGCCGTGAACAACTGCCCGGTTCGGGAATGGGCGGTTGCGCAGGCTGGCATGCATTGCATGCAGCCGACGCAACGTTCCGGATGGATGACGACTTGTTTCATAGCTCCTCCTTTGTCCAAAGTTTGAGAGGAATTTCAGGCTATCGCCGGACGCCACAGCAATCGGCCATAGTTGAGTCCGGGCTCCAGCAGCGTTTCGCGCGGAACCTTCAGCTGCGCCCGGCTTTGAATGGCCGCCAGCAGCAGTCCTCCCTGTTCGATGCCGTTTACCATCACCATGCCGACCAGATGGTCCCCTTGGAAGACCAGCTTGCGGTAGAGCTTCTTGTTTGCGTTATTGAAAACCAGCGTCCGGTATAAAGCGTCCTGAGGCGGGTCGACGACCCCTCCGGCCATGATGTCCAGGTCGAAAATCCGGATCACGTTGCGGCTGAGGCTGCCCGGATAGGTGACCCGTCGCCCGGCCATGTTCAAACCGGCGATCCGACCCTGGTTGACGGCCTCGGGCCAAATGGCGTTGACCCACGGCGTGTTGCGGGCGATGTCAACATATTCGGCCACATCTCCGGCAGCAAATATTCCGGCCACGCTGGTTTCCATTCGTCCATCGACCACGATCCCCAGATCGGTCCGGATCCGGTCGCGCGGCACAAAAGCCAGCGCCGGCAGCACGCCTTTGCCGATGACCACGATGTCACACGGCAGCCGACTGCCGTCGGAAAGATGCGCGGTCCGGACCCGGCCGTTGCCCTCGAAGGCGATCGCTTCAATGTCGACCCGCACGTCGAGACCGTGACGCACCAATTCGTCGCGTATCATCATCCCGGCTTCTTCATCCACTTGCATCGACAGGGGGTAGCCCGACCGGATCAGCATGGTCACGGCCAGGCCGCGACGCAGGAGACCATAGGCGGCCTTGAAGCCCACCAGGCCGCCGCCGAGCACCAGCGCCCGGCGTGCGTCCCTCAAACCGGCCAGCATGGTTTGAACGTGATCCTGATTCCGCATATAAGAGATGTTCCCGAGCGCGGCCCCCTCGGCTTTGATCGGACGCGGATCAGCCCCCGTGGCGATCAGCAGCCTGTCGAATCCGTAAGAAGAGTCTCCCACGGTGACGGTTCGTTTCTCCACATCGATGTCGGTCACCCGATTTCCGAGCACCGCCTGGATATTCAAGTCGTCATAGAACCGGGAGCCCCGGATCGGCAGCTTTTCCGGTGTGATCGCGCCTTCGAGGACCAGGCTGATCATGGGGCGGCAGTAAGGCGCAGCGGACTCGTCACCGATCAGGGTGATGCCCCCCTTCGGATCGTACTGCCGAATGGTCTCGGCAGTGGTAATACCGGCCACTCCGTTACCGATAATCACGTATCGCATGTTGACCTCCGAGCACACCGCATGAATACCGAGCAACCGGCGTTCGGTCTATCGGTGTCTAAGGTGAAAGGTCGAAAGGTGTCCGCAGGAAGAGATGCGGGATGAGAGGGGTGAAAAGGAAATTTAAGCTGCATTGGCCCTCCCGAAACATGAAAATGATTGTCGTCGGGATCGGAGATTGCCGCGGATAGGAACCTCATTAGCGGCCTTCAGCGGATGTGTCAAGCTCAATCGGCCGCATAGATTCGCATACTCTTAATTCCTCTGATTTTGAGTAGTTGTGACTTTCCATATTCTCTCATCGATGGTCGAAACGACCTACTGCACCGCCAGAACGATCTTTCCGAAGTGCCGGCTGCTCTCCATCTCCCCGTGGGCGTCCCTGACGGATTCGATCGGATAAATCCTGTGGATGAGCGGCTCGATCCGGCGGCCGGACAGAAGCGGCAGCACGTTTTCCTTGAAGGCCGTCGTTATGGCGGCTTTCTCCTCGACGCTGCGGGACCGGATGACCGAACCGATGATATGCTGACGTTTGACCAGCAGGTGGGCCAGGTTAACCGGCGCTGCGGCCCCGCCCATGACCCCGATGACCACCAGCCGGCCGCCTATCGCCAGAGATTTCATGTTTGCTTTCAGGTAGTCGGCACCGATGTGATCGAGGATGAGGTCTACCCCGCGGTTCCTTGTAAACGCCCTCACCTCGACTGCAAAATCCTGAGCTTTGTAGTCGATGACCAGATCGGCCCCCAGGTCCATAACGCGCTCGAGCTTGCCGGAGGAGGCGGTGACGATAATCGTGCCGTCTGGCACCAGCGCGCGGCAAATCTGGAGGGCGGCGGTGTTGACGCCACCGCCGCCGCCGTGGAGAAGGACGGATTGGCCGGAATGAAAGCCGCCGAGCATGAAAACATTCAGGTATGCGGTGATGTATGTTTCATTAACACAAGCAGCGGTCGTGACGTTCATTGTTTCCGGGATGGGGATCAGGTGTTCGGCGTAAACGAGCGCATATTCGGCATATCCACCGCCGGCCACGAGTCCCATGACCCGGTCTCCCGGGTTCCAGCCGCTCACACCGGCGCCGAGCGCATCGATGCGACCGGCCACTTCCAGGCCGAGAATGTCTGACTCGCCGGGCGGCGGCGGGTAATGGCCCTGGCGTTGAATGATGTCGGCCCGGTTGACTGAAGTCGCCAGCACACGGACCCTCACCCGGTTCGGCCCCGGTTCCGGTGTCGTCACTTCTGCGATTTCCATGACCTCCGGGCCGCCGAAACCGCGCATTACAACAGCTTTCATCTTATCGAACCTCCTTGTCGATTTCAAAATGGTCGGCTGCAGCCTGCCGATATGAAGCGAGACGGAAACTATTTAATAGGAGATCAAAAAGCGCGTGTCAAACACGATTCGCAACGACATCGAACAGGTAATAGAGGATGAGAAGTGGGATGATTCGGGTCACCAGACCGGTGGCGATCGAGGCCGGTCAAAGTCCGCGCAGAAAGAACAGGTTGAAGGGAATCGCGCCGATGCACACGAGCGACATGACTTTGGCCGCGATCCGTATTACTTTGCTAACCGGCATGACGAATGACCCGACGTGATTCCGACACCGCCGAAGACGGATTTGGTGTGTACTAAGTAACACCACCCCAACGTTGCAAAAGCGTTATGAATTGCTTTTGTTTGAGATCGACATGTGCACGGTCAATCGATGGGTGGGAATACTCGAAGAAATTAAATGAGCCAGGTTGGTCGTTACAAATTTGATTTCACCGTTTTTCCATTTCACAATGGCAAATACGATATCGAAGGTAAACGTGTCGAAGTTGAAGTTCGGCGGATTGAGATAGGATTAGTTGAGAGAATTGATGGCATTTTTAATGACTTCCACCAAGCCGGAAGAAAGCTCTGCCGGGAAGGTGACGAAGTCGTTTGGATAGAAACTGAGATAAATTCTATGATAGGATTGCGTGATCTTCGATTGGACCGGATCATTGTAATCGGAACCGATCACTTCGAGTTTTACTTCGCCGTTGGATGCTTTATCGGAACTGACTGAAAGCTGCAATTCGACCTTTTCAATTTCAAACCGCCGCGTTTCCTTGGCAGCGGCTTGAGCCGTCTGGATCTCCTTTTTTAGAGCATCCAGAATGTCATCGATTTCAAAATACGCGCCATATGATCGGCCGCTCCATGAAAAGATCGATATCAGGCAAATAAAAAGCCAGATAGTATTCTTATACTTTATTGACATACTTGGTTGTGACCCAGTTGGAAATTTGGATCGAAGGAAAGCCGGCGGGGTGCTCTTATCAATCCGTTCAATTTTGAGTATTATTTTATCATGGTTTTTGGCGAATAGTCTATTAAAAAAAATCGCCTCTCCTTCCATTGCACCCCTTGTGCGCATCCGAAATTTGGCGTAAAACTGAAACCAGTGACATCTTTTTTTGTACTCAGCTTTGAAAAGGTCAGGACACACTAAAGGGGGGATTTCATGGGCAAAAAGCCTGAAACCGAGAACATGGCCGTTTTTTGTGATTTCGAGAACGTTGCGCTGGGTGTGAGAGACGCCCGTCACGCTCAGTTCGACATCCGCAAAGTCCTCGAGAAACTGCTGCTCAAGGGCAGCATCGTCGTGAAAAAGGCCTATTGTGATTGGGAGCGCTACAAGGATTTCAAGGCCGCCATGCACGAGGCAGCCTTCGAACTTATCGAAATACCGCACGTGCGCCAGTCGGGGAAGAATTCCGCCGACATCCGCATGGTCGTCGATGCGCTGGACCTGTGTTATACCAAACTACATGTCGATACATTCGTGATTGTGAGTGGTGATTCCGACTTTTCACCCTTGGTCAGCAAGCTGCGCGAAAACAACAAGCTTGTGATCGGCGTCGGCGTGAAAAACTCCAGTTCGGATCTTCTCATTGCCAACTGTGACGAGTTTATCTACTACGATGACCTTGTGCGTAACAAGCAGCCTCGGAAGAAGACACCGCGCAAAACGCCGCGACCGGGCGGCAAAGCAACTGCGACTGCAGCCAAGGAAGATAAGGAAAAAGAAGATCGAACCCAGAAAGCGCTCGACCTCGTCATGGAGACGCTCGAAGCGCTGGCCGAAGAGCGCGGTTCAGAGGAAAAGATTTGGGGCTCGATGGTCAAGCAGACCCTCAAGCGCCGCAGCCCTGGCTTTAACGAATCTTACTATGGCTTTCGTTCCTTCAACCGCCTCCTCGAGGAAGCGGCCACCCGCGGACTCATGGACCTGGAGTCCGACGAAAAGTCCGGCGGCTATATCATCCGGCGCTTCCATCAGGAAGAATA
>JARFQH010000400.1 GCA_029287875.1 Desulfobacteraceae bacterium
TCCGGCGAAGGTGATGTCATGTGATAACCGTCACCACTCATGCCGTAACCGACGATCTCGGCATAAATATTCGCCCCCCTTTCCAGGGCGTGGTCGAGCGATTCGATGATCAGAATTCCACTTCCTTCACCGACAACAAAACCGTCTCGATCCCGTTCAAAAGGACGGGAGGCTTTTTGCGGTTCATCATTACGGGTCGAAAGGGCCTTCATGGCGTTGAAGCCGGCGATGCAGCTCTCGGTGACCACGGCTTCGACCCCTCCGGTGATCATGGCATCGGCCGCACCATCCTGGATAATCTTGAAAGAGTCACCAACGGCATGCGCACCGGCGGCACACGCGGTTGCAATGGATGAATTCGGCCCCTTGGCGCCGAAATAAATCGATATCATACCGGGGGCCATGTTGCCGATCATCATCGGGATGAAAAAGGGTGAAACGCGCTTGGGGCCGCGGGTTTTTACCGAAACAATGGTTCGTTCCATGATCTGCAGGCCGCCCAGGCCGCAGCCGGTGATCACTCCCACGCGGTGTCCGTTGGACCCGTTGATTTTCAAACCGGAGTCTTCGATAGCCATGCGGGAGGCGGCAATCGCATAAGCGATGAAAAGCTCGGTGCGGTTGACCTCCTTTGCGGAGAGCCAGTCTTCATTGCGAAAGCCCCTCACTTCACCGGCAATCTTGGTCTGGTATCTGGTGGTATCAAACCGCGTAATTTCGCCGATGCCGGACTTTCCGGCACAGAGCGCCGGCCAGGTTTCCTCGACACCGATACCCAATGGTGTCACCAATCCGACGCCGGTAATAACGACCCGTTTCTTCAAAGAGGGCCTCCTTCTGGCGACCTCAGGATTGCTCCTTGACGAAGTTGATGGCATCCTGAACGGTCTGGATTTTTTCGGCATCTTCATCGGAAATGTCGGTGTCGAATTCTTCTTCCATCGACATGATCAGTTCGACCAGGTCTAGAGAATCGGCGCCCAGATCGTCAACGAATGACGCTTCCGGTATGACTTCCGACATATCCACCCCCAGTTTTTCGGCAATGATTTTTTTGACTTTATCTTCGACAGACATTCGGTTCTCCTCCTTTTAGATGTACATTCCACCGCTGACGTGCAGCACCTGTCCGGTGATGTAAGCGGCCGCCTCCGAAACCAGAAAAACCACGGCGGCGGCCACATCTTCGGGTTTTCCAGGCCTTCCGAGCGGTACTTGTGACAGCATGGCCTCTCTGACACTCTCCGGCAATGAGGCCGTCATATCGGTTTCAATGAATCCAGGGGCAATCGCGTTGACCGTGATGCCGCGGGGTGCCAGTTCCTTGGCGGCGGTTTTGGTCAAGCCGATCAATCCGGCCTTCGAGGCGACATAGTTGGCCTGACCGGCATTACCGATCACTCCGACAATCGAGGCCATGTTGACGATACGGCCTGAACGCTGTTTCATCATGGTTCGAGCGGCCATCTGAGTGCAGCGAAAGGCGGCCTTGAGGTTGATGTCGAGCACGAGGTCCCAGTCCGGTTCTTTCATCCGCACCAACAAAGCGTCTTTGGTGATACCGGCATTGTTGATCAGGACATCGATGCGACCGCTGACCTTGAGCACCTCCTCGAAAAACCGCTGGATCTCCTCGGCGGACGCCACGTCTACATTCATCCCGACAGCCTCGCCGCCTGCAGCGGCAACGGCCTTGATCGTTTCAGCTGCGGCCGCCGCTTCACCCTCCGGATCGACGGGTGAAAAATAGTTGAAAAAGATGCGTGTTTTCGGTCCTGCCAGAGCGATACAGATTGCCCGGCCGATACCTCTTGAGCCGCCGGTGACGACCACTGTGCTTTTTTCCTGATCCGGCATAGTTACCTCTCGAATATGATGTCGGCCAAACGGTCCATCGCCGGAACGAGGTTGCGGCAGCTTTCCACGATTTCAGTCAGATCGACCGAGGCTCTGAATTCGTTGATGGCACCCTCATCGAATATACCGGTTCCCATAAGGATGGTCATGATGGTTTCGTGCGCCGTCCGGGCCGCATCATGAGCAAATATGCGCGACATCAGGCGCAGTTTTTCGGCCGCGGCGTCGCCGGCTCGATCGGCAGCTGCGGCTTTGCGAGCCAGGGCGGCCCCGACCTCGACGTGAACCATCGTGTCGGCCAATCCGAACATGATGTGCTGCATCCGGTTCAAGCGGTTGCGGTGAACCAGCAGTATCGCTTCGTTAAGGGCATTGGCGGCGGCTGCATAATAGCGGCAGCCGGCGTCATCAAAGCTCTGCTCCAACGCATCCATTTCCCGGGCAATGGCACCGTAAAATTCACCTTTCGACTTGACGGTGGTTCTCCAGCGGAAGGTGCTGATAATATTCTGTTGCACCTCACTGGCCCCCTCATAGATACAGGTGATTTTAACGTCGCGTTTGATCTTTTCCACTTCGAATTCGCTGGTGTACCCGTATCCACCGAGCGCTTGCATGGCATCTTCGGCAGCCCGGTTGCCGGTTTCGGTGGCAAAATACTTGGCAATCGAACCTTCCACCTGCAGGTCCCGCTCTCGAGCATCAAGCCGATCGGCGATCTCTTCGATATAGGCGCCGGCGGCTTCGAGTCGGATGGCATGGGGCAAGATCAACTTGTGGGTGTAGCCCTGTTTTTCGGACAGCAACGATCCGCTGACAAATCGCTCCTTGGCGTAGGGAATGGCGATATCCAGGGCCGCCTGGCCGGCCCCCAGGCCCATGGCCGCCACCATCAGGCGCGTGTAGCCGAAGACCTGATTGGCCTGTTTGAAGCCTTTGCCCGGTATACCGCCGATCAGGTTTTCAATCGGAACAAAGACATCCGTGAAAGTGAGCTGAGATGTTTGGGAAGCTCGGATGCCGTGTTTTTCTTCGCTGCGGCCCGGTATGTATCCTTCGGTCCCCTTTTCGATCACAAAAAAGGAAGGGCCTTCCGGGGTTTTGGCCAGCAATGTGATAAAATCAGCTGCGCCGCCGGTGGAAATAAACTGTTTGGTGCCGTTGATCTTGTAGCCGGTGACCTTTCCGGAATCGTTGACGACCGGTTCGGCCTTGGTCTTGATGTTGGCGACATCGCTGCCGGCGCCCGGTTCGGTCACGGCGTATGCCACCAAAGCGTTGCCTTCGGCAATGGCACCGAGCCATTTTTTCTTTTGTTCAACGGTCCCACCGACCATCAGGGGATCGGCGCCCAATTGAATCGCAAAAAAAGCCGTGGTGATTCCGAGGCAAATCTTGGACATCTCGCGGGTGAGGATGTAACTGTCCTTCGCACCACCGCCCATGCCGCCGTATTTTTCCGGAATCATCAGCAATTGAAGACCGATCTCGGGGCCCAGCATTTCCCGGATCGTCTCTTCCGGAAAACTCTCTTTTTTGTCCCATTCGAGAACCTTGCCCTTGGCGAGCAGCCGCTTGCTCAGCTGAGCGACCGTGTCCAGCACCATTTGGCGCATTTCAGAATCGAGGCCATAGCGTGCCTTCTCCGAAGCGGAAGCAGATTCCGACATGATGGTAGTCCTTTGGCAGTGTGCTTATTCTTCGGTTTCGACGACGGTACGACCCTTGTAGGCACCGCAGCTCGGGCAGACATGGTGAGGCAGAACGGCTTCACCGCATTCAGGACAGGTGGACACATTCGGTGCAGCCGCTTTTTTGTGTGTCCGGCGCTTATCACGCCTTGACTTAGAAACTTTTCGTTTTGGCAAAGCCATGAGTAATCTCCTAAAGCACTGAAAATACTATAATAAAAAGTTTAATTCGCTTATGCTAAAAATTGATTTGCTTAAGTAATTCAAAACAAACGGGATGTCAAGGTTTTTATTGCCCCTTTTGTTTTCTTGTGATCACCTGATCGATATGTTAAAAGGCTATCGCATTGCAGGCAAGACTGAAAAAAGCAAAAAGGCCTAAAATCATTTATTTATTTGGTCCTGCAATTACAAACCGGCGGCTGTTCGATCTCAATGATAGAGCCGTAGGTCAAAGCGAATCCGGATTGGAACCGAACAACATGGACAGATGTTCTAATGACTCATCAGGGTTGAGCGCATCATAGCAAAACGATTTTGTTTTATCAATACAATACAGCCTCTTATAACTAAATTATCTGACAACACAGAAAGAAGAAAATGAAACCTCAACCCAAGAACCAGATCGTCACCCGCTTTCCTCCCAGTCCGACCGGCTATCTTCATGTCGGCGGTGCCCGCACGGCACTGTTCAACTGGCTCTACGCCCGTCAAACCGGGGGACGATTCGTGCTGCGGATCGAGGATACGGATACCAAGCGGTCGACCCAGGCCAGCACGGATGCCATCTTCGAGGCTCTTGACTGGCTGGCCCTCGACTGGGACGATGGACCCTACTTTCAGTCGCAGCGCTTCGAAATCTACCGGGAATTTATTGAGCGGCTCGTCGACGCCGGCCACGCCTACTACTGCACCTGCTCGACCGAACGGCTCGAGGCTATGCGCCGTGACGCCATGGCGGCCGGCGGCAAACCAAAATATGACGGTTCCTGCCGGGAAAAAGGCCTTGAGAAGACAGCCGACGCCGTGGTGCGCTTCAGGGCGCCGCTGGTCGGCACGACCGTGGTGGCGGACGTTGTCAAGGGAAACATTGTGTTCCAGAACGACGAACTGGACGATTTTATCATCGCCCGCAGCGACGGCACCCCCACTTACAATTTTGTGGTCGTGGTGGACGACATCACGATGGGCATCAACACGATCATCCGCGGTGATGATCACGTCATGAACACCCCCAAGCAGATCCTGCTGTACCGGGCCCTCGACAGCTCCCTGCCGGTATTTGCCCACGTTCCCATGGTCCTGGGACCGGACCGCACGCGCCTGAGCAAGCGTCACGGGGCCATGTCGGTCACCGCCTATCGCGACATGGGCTACCTGCCGGACGCCTTTATCAATTACCTCGCGCGGCTGGGGTGGTCTTACGGCGACCAGGAATTCTTCTCCCGTACAGAACTGATCGAAAAGTTTTCCCTGGAAAACATCGGTCGCTCGGCCGGCATCTTTGACCTGGAAAAGCTTTTGGCGCTTAATGCCGCTCACATCCAGGCCGCCCGGCCGCAGGATCTCGTGGCGCCCCTTAAACCGTTTTTCAAACCATACGGCTTCGACATCGAGGACGGGCCTTTTATCGAAAGTGCCATCCGCACCCTGCAGCCACGGAGCAAGACCCTCGCGGACATGGCCCGAGACGCCCTCTTCTATCTGCAGGATGCGGTCGAGTTCGAAGTGGCGGCCGCGCGCAAGTTTTTGAAAGCGGAGGCCCGAGAGCCCCTGGAGCTGCTGATGGTAGAATTGAGAAAGCTGTCGGAGTTCACCGAACCCGGTTTGGAAGATGTCTTCAAGGTCGTCATGGAAAAAACCGGGCTCAAACTGGGTAAAATTGCCCAGCCCGTGCGCGTGGCCCTAACCGGCCGCACCGCCAGTCCGGGTATTTTCGAGATCACGGAGATTATCGGCAAAGACAGGGTGCTGTCACGACTTCAGGCTGCGGTAGACTATATAAAAGGAACGGAAAAATAGGTTGACTTGAAAAGACAATTTTTGTATTTAAAATACAAATTCTACTGAGGGATCGTCTAGTGGCAGGACGACGGGTTCTGGCCCCGTTAACCTAGGTTCGAATCCTAGTCCCTCAGCCAATCGACATCAAGAGGTTATAGGCTGTTCGTCTATAACCTTTTTTTGATTTAAAAACCTAAAGATTGTAGATTTACGATCGCCTCTTGCGTGAGACGAGAGCTCAAGATTGAATTATCTACTGAATATTAATGTGGCCACCTTTATGTGCCTCGGGCAAAAATTGCATGGAATCCCTTGGAGGGTTTTCTAAAAAAATAACCAAACACCATTTAGACAAATCGTCAATAAATGCCATTGACGGAACAAATATGGCTTCAACTTTTAACGAGTTTCTCAGAAATGTGGCTGTTGACCTGGCAACTTGTATATTTTTAAAGCAATGCGGCGCATCGGTTAAAGATAATGCATCACAAGCATTGATGTCGCACAAGTCAACGGTTTTGGTTAGCTCGATTGAAAATCGCCATACCTGACGTTTATGGATTTTATGGCTAAGTGACAGGGATCTATTTTCTGAAAAATGACGAGCAAACTCTCCGATGGCAAAAGATTTTTCCTTGGCAAGATAAAGTGTCGGCTCTCCTTGTGTGTTCCATCGATTAGTTTTGGATAAAGTACAATATTTAAAGTCCCGGACATCGGCGCTATCAATGTCCGGGATGTGCCTGAAAGCATAACCACGCCATGGCTTGATATATCCTGCGATACTCAACTGCCAAGGCCCTCATAGTCGGCAGCAAGTGCGCCCAGCACGGCGTCGAATTTGCCAATCGATAACATATCAAATGCCGTCTGATGTTCGAACTCTGGTAGCGCTGTTTTAAAGAAATCACGCAGGCCTTGTGCGGTATACACCTTAACGCCAAGTTCAATTATTTCATGAATTCGTGATAAACGTTCAATATGTTCGCGTCTTTCAGGGCCCACGTCTGATTTAGCCCATCTGTTCACGGTTCGGGGACTCACGCCAAGAAGCTGTGCCAGTTTTTCACGTGATAACGGGAACTTATCGATAACATAGTTTAGCCTCAAACTTTGGCCGCAAATGACGGTTGGATCGCCGTAAACCTAAAGCCGCTCAGGCACAGGGCTTATAGCCAAATTGTGATCAAGTATGCGTTTTGTTGAAAATCATATAAATTTTGCACATTTTGGGCGATATTACCTGAAATTACAACTAAAAAAGGGTTGTTAACATGGTATAGATA
>JARFQH010000115.1 GCA_029287875.1 Desulfobacteraceae bacterium
ATCGACCGCCTCCTGGCCGTCGTGCATCGTCGAAAACCGCTTGCCTTTCCGGGCCGGCAGCGCCGTGCCCCGGTGGATCATCGGAACGAAGACATCTTCATGCAATTGCCCGTTGTAGACCCCCACGGCACCCGTTCCGAAGGTATAGGGGGTGATATCCACCAGGATGCTCTTTGTTTTTTGCCCCTGGATGACTGCGGCCTGAATGGCGGCTCCCATGGCGACGATGAGATCGGGATGGATCTCGTGCCGCGGTTCGATGTTGATTTCCTTTTTTACGAGTTCGGCCACCAGCGGCGTTCTGGACGCCCCGCCCACCAGGATTACCTTGTCCAGCGCACCGGGCAGCATCAGGGCGTCCTTGAAACAGCGGTGCACGGAGTCCATCGTTTTTCGCAGCAGGGGACGGATCATGTCCTCGTATGCCGAGCGCTCGATTTCCACATCCAGATGCAGGTCGCCGATCAGGTATTCTTCGCGAATCCGTGTGTAGGGGACATCGGAGAGCTCCCGCTTGGCTTTTTCGACGGCGGCCCACAAGCGGTTTTTGGCCTTGAGGTCGGCCAGGGGATGGACAGCGTGCTGCTCGAAAAAAATGCGGTCGACATGTTCCATCAGCAGGTGATCGAAATCGTCACCGCCCAGATGCGTGTCGCCATGGCTGGACTTGACTTCCACCACCCCGTCCTGAACCACCACCAGGGATGCGTCGAAGGTGCCGCCGCCCAAGTCGTAGACCAGCACGGTGCGATCGCTGGTCTGGTCGGCGTCGTAGGCCAGGGCCGCCGCCGTCGGCTCGTTGATGATGCGCCGGACATCCAACCCGGCCAGCTGTCCGGCATTCTGGGTCGCCTTTCGTTGGGCGTCGTCGAAGTAGGCCGGAACGGTGATGACCGCTTCGGTCACAGTTTCACCCAGGTGGGCTTCTGCAGCCGTTTTAAGGCTGGCGAGGATCAGGGAGGCGATCTCCTCGGGGCTGAAGAACCGATCGCCCATCGCGACCCGCTCGGTTTGGCCCATCTTGCGTTTAATGGACAGAATCGTTGATTCAGGAGCGGCTGCCATTTGATTTTTAGCGACTCTGCCCACGAGCAACTCTCCCCGGCTGTCCAGCCCCACGCAGGAAGGCATGATCGGTTCGCCGTCGACGGGAATGATTTCCGGTCGGCCGTCCCTTATCACGGCGACTTCCGAATTCGTCGTGCCCAGATCGATTCCTATGACGGCACCCATCAACGACCTCCTTTTCGAACCGAGATTTTGACCTCGGCGAATTTCAACACATCCCCCTTGTGGAAGTAGCCTGCGGATAGTTCTTCGACGACCGTATTGTGCGCAAGGGTATCGTTCTCCTCGACCGCGACGGCTTTCATTTTCGTCGGGTCGAAAGGTTGGCCGACCGCTTCCATGGACCTGATGCCCTCTTTACGCAGCAGCAGTTCGAAGTGCTCCCGCAGCAGAGCGAAGCCCTGCCGCAAAGACAACCAGGCTTCGGCCCATTTGCGTCGGGCGGACAGCAGGCCCACATCGGGGGGACGCTCCAGCCGGTTTTCGAGCCTGTTCAAGCGATCCAGCATTTCCGCAAAGGGGGCTAAAAATTCTCTGCGCGCAGTAAGTTCCGGTCGGCCGCGCTGCTGCCGCTCCTCTGTCAGACGCTCGACCAGAGACTGCAGCATGGCTTCGAAACCCGCCAGGGTTTCTCCGAAGCGCACAAACGTCTCGTGGCTGCGCCGCGTGCTCTTGCGGACGTCGCCGCCCAGCACGCAAAGTGCTTCGTAAAATGAATACAGATCCGGCACCCGCTCCTGGGGCGTTTCCTCTTCCGCGGCCCTTTCCTCGTCCAACCGGTTCAGCCACTCTTGGAATCGCTCGGATATTTCTCGTTTCCAGTCTTCCAAGGACATTCCTGTTCGTCAGCCCGCGGCGGAGTACCGCCGCGTAAGTTTAGGGAATTCTGACACCGGAAGTCACCGCACGGCGCATTTGCGGAGAAAACCCTTCAGGGTTTCAAAATCGGGCGGTGTGCGCCGGTCGCTCCAATCGAAGTGGGCTTTCACGGCGTCCATGGGCGATGCGACACCGGGCGTCTTTTCGAACAGTAGGTAACGGAGCCGGCTGTCCTCATCTTTAAGTTCCTGGTATGCCTCGCTGATGGCGGTGAATTGTTCCGGAAACCGTTCCGGTGGAAAACGCTTGACGGCCTCCAGGTAGGCGTTTCGAATTGTTTCGTCGTTCGCGTCGGTGGCGATTCCCAATCGGTCGTAGGGATTCAAGCAGCCTCCTTCATTTCGATGCGGTTGTCTCGTCGGCATCAGAACAGATTCAATTGTTGCGGTCCCTGGGTTCCGGATTTCCCCTTATGTTTTTTGGGGGGCTTTTGTTTTTCCGGCGGCTGTCCGAAGAAAGCGGAAAAAATATCATCTATCGCCTCCATGTCTTCCTCTTCGAGATCGTCGTCGATATCGAAAAAAGGATTTCCACCGAACCCGCCGGGGGGTGGCATCGCGTCGATTTCTCGCAGCAGTTTTTGCACCGCCAGGGTTACCGTCGCTTCTTGCTGTTCCCGGGCCAGACGCAAAATCGTTTCCAGTTCATGCATGTCATCGTCGATGTGGCCGTATCCCGGTGACGCCTGTGTGCGGGCGAGGTAGCGGTAATACCGGAAAAGCGCATCGTCGGAATTTTGTTTCAGCACGTGGCGAATGTAGGCGCCGGCGATGTCCGGGCGGCTGCACTCCTCGGAGAGTGCGAAGCTCACCACGGTTCCGGCCTGCTGCCGCGTCATCTCCGCGGTCGCGCCGCGAGTAAGATAGCGCTCCACGCGGTCTTTCTTGCGCCGCAGGCCAGAAATCCAGCCTGGCAACAGATTCGCATATTGCAGCGTCAGGATGCAGTCCAAAGCCGTGTCGGCAGAGAACGCGCCTTTTAGGGTTTTTTCGACAAACGCTTCGCTTTCTTTGGACAGAGGCCGCGCAACGCCGTAAGAGCCGGCCACAACCCAGTAGAAGAAATGCAGTTTCAGCTCGCTGCCCTGCCGATGGGCCGTGGCCTGGTCCCAGAGCTGCGCGGCATCGGCCTGGTCGTTCAGCAGGTGTGCCATTGCCGTCCAGCGTGCATACAGGTAGGCACGGCCGCGGTTGAAATCGTCCGAATGCGTGTCCGACCATTCGAGTGCGCGGGGCAGCAGCGCCCGCGCTTTTTCCGGGTTGCCTTTACGGACGTATTGCAGCGCGGCCACGATGCAGGTCAAAATAAATTGTTCCCGGACTACCTTGTCCATGGGGTCCAGTGCCAGGGTGCGCTCGAGGTAGTTCATAGCCTTGACGTAGGCTTTGCGGTCGGAGCACCGGACGCCGGCTTTGAAAAGAACTTCTTTTTCATCGGGGAACTGACGGATCAACCGGTCCAGCAGCCGGTTGACGCGGGGGGTGTCGCCGATTTTCTCGAGAAATGCAACCTGTGCCACCTGCGGCTGGAAGGCTTCGGGATCGGCATCAACGCTTGCCTGGAAACAATGGCGGGCCAGCTCGATATTTCTCAGGTTCGGCTCCTTCCGGCGCCGGCGAAAGAAAAAAAACGAAAACGGATTGTCATCCGGTATTTCCTCGGCGAAAAGATCTCCCAGTCGGCCGTAAACGAGCGCTCGAACACGCGGGCTGACGCCGTTGCGCGATTCATAGAGGTCGATGAATTTTTCCCAATGCTCTAAGATAAATAGATCGAAATCCGCGTGTTGCTCACTCAAGAGGGCCAAGGATCGCCGGGCCCAAATTTGCGCGGTCGTGTTGTCGGCCCTTTCGGCAGAAGCCGAGCGCACGAGGTGCTCGACATATTTCTGCGCCGGGTTCGGCGGCATCTCGAAACAGGTATTGTAATATAGCTCGGTCAGCGAGCGTGCCAGCCCCCCGGAGCAGGTCGGAAAATCTTCGATAGTGCGTCGCAGGTGGGCGTGGGAGTCCCTAAAGCGTTTCACGGTCCAGAGATACTCGGCCCTTGCCAGATCCTCGGCCGCCGCCCCGCAGCCGGCAACGACACAAACGTCTGCCGTCAGCCGGGTATCCTTGGCTTCGGCCTCCCGCCAGCGGTCTTTCTGCAGCAGCCGCAGATAGGGCGCTGCCGCGGTGGCCGGTGCGGTATCGGGCAGGATTTTTTCGAAAGCGGCGACCGCCTTTTTGTCCTCCCGGCCGTAAAAGGCGCACTGCCCCTTGATGAACCACTTCCAGGAAGCGAAGAGCGAGCGGATGCCAATGGGCTGGATCCTTTCGAGGGCATCTTGCCGACTTCCACCGGCCACGCTTTCCAAGGCTGAGCGGATCCGGTCAAGATCCTGGCGGACCTCCGCCGGCAAGGCGCTTTCCGCAGGCACCGGATCGAATGCCACAACCAGGGCGTCTGCCGCTGTCACCGCCTCATTGTCGGAAATCCGGTCCGGGGCGCTCAGAAC
>JARFQH010000318.1 GCA_029287875.1 Desulfobacteraceae bacterium
GAAGCCGCCAATTCCTACTATCTCAAGCTTGCCGGCATCGTCGCGGACTACATGAAGAAAGTCGGTGAACTGACCGGCCGACATTACAAACTCTTCGACTACATCGGCGATCCCGCCGCCGAGCAGGTCGTCGTGTCTATGGGATCCTCCTGCGAGACGATCGAGGAGGTCGTCAACTATCTCGTCAAGCAAGGACAAAAAATCGGGCTGGTGAAAGTGCGACTCTACCGGCCCTTCTCGGTCGAGAACCTGTTTGCCGTGATGCCCGCAGGCGTCAAGAAAATAACGGTGCTGGATCGCACCAAGGAACCGGGTGCGTTAGGCGATCCACTCTACACCGATATCTGTACGGCCTACATGGAACGCAGCGAAACTCCGAAGATCCTGGGCGGCCGCTACGGACTCGGTTCGAAAGAATTCAACCCGAGCATGGTCAAGGCGATCTTCGACAACATGGCGGCGGCCGAACCGAAAAATCATTTTACGGTCGGGATCGTCGACGATGTGACCCACACCTCGCTGGAGGTTAAGACCGGCTTCGATGTGGCGCCCTCCGGGACCGTGCAGTGCAAGTTCTGGGGACTGGGGGCCGACGGAACGGTCGGGGCCAACAAGAGCGCCATCAAGATCATCGGTGACAACACCGACATGTATGCCCAGGCCTATTTCGCCTACGACTCCAAGAAATCCGGCGGCATCACCATTTCGCACCTGCGCTTCGGCCAGACCCCGATTCAATCGACCTATCTGATCGATTCGGCCGATTACATCGCCTGCCACAAGGACAACTACGTCGACATCTACGACGTTCTGGAAGGCGTCAAAGAGGGCGGCACATTTGTACTCAACTCCGGCTGGTCATTGGCCGACATGGAAGAAAAGCTGCCGGCCCATGTGCGTCGAACCATCGCCACAAAAAAGCTCAAATTCTACAACATCGATGCCGTCAAAATCGCACAGGAAGTGGGGCTCGGTGGCCGGATCAACATGATCATGCAAACGGCCTTTTTCAAGCTGGCCAAGGTTCTCCCGGTCGACGAGGCCATCGAGTTGCTCAAGAAGGAAATCAAAAAATTGTTCGGCCGCAAAGGCGAAAAGATCGTTCAGATGAACCACGAAGCGGTCGATAAAACTCTGGATAATCTGATCGAAATCGACTACCCCGCCGTCTGGGCCGAAGCCGCCGAGCATCCCGGAGCGGCCAAGGATGAACCCGACTTCGTCAAATACGTCATGCGCCCGATTCTGCTCCAGCAGGGCGACAAGCTGCCGGTCAGTGCCTTCAGACCGGACGGCATTTTTCCGGTGGACACCTCCAAGTATGAAAAACGGGGGGTGGCCATCAACGTGCCGCAATGGATCACGGAGAACTGCATTCAGTGCAACCAGTGCGCCATGGTCTGTCCGCATGCCTCCATCCGGCCCTTCCTGGTCAGCGAGGAGGAGTTGGCCGATGCGCCGCAGGGATTCGAGGCCAAGAAGGCCCTGGGCAAGGAGTTGAAAGACGACTACTACTTCCGTATCCAGGTCGACACTCTCGACTGTTACGGTTGTGGCAACTGTGCCGACATCTGCCCGTCCAAGAAGAAGGCCCTGGTCATGAAGCCGCTCGACACGCAGGTTCCGCTGCAGGTCCCGCTATGGGAATATGCGATGGAGCTGCCGCTGCGCGACGATCTGCTGAACCGCAAGAGCATCAAGGGCAGCCAGTTTTGTCAACCTTTGCTGGAGTTCTCGGGTGCCTGTGCCGGATGCGGCGAGACGCCTTATGCCAAGCTGCTGACCCAGATGTTCGGTGAACGGATGGTCATCGGCAACGCCACCGGCTGTACCTCCATATGGGGCGGTTCGGCCCCCGCCATTCCGTATTGCGTCAACAAGGACGGCCACGGGCCGACCTGGGGCAACTCCCTGTTCGAAGACCCGGCCGAATTCACCTACGGCATGTTTCTGGGCGTTTTCCATCAACGCGGCAAGCTGGCCGATGTCGTGCGCCAGGCTATCGCAGGCGAGATTCCGCCTGAGGTCAAAGAGGCGCTACAGGGATGGCTGGATCAGATGAACGATCCGGAAGGCTCCCGCAAATATGGGGACCAACTCAAAGCACTGCTGCCGAAACACGCGGACAATGCACTGCTGAGTGAAATCAACGTAATGTCGAAGCTCTTCACCAAGAAATCCTTTTGGATTTTTTCCGGTGACGGTGCGGCCTACGATATCGCCTTCGGCGGCATCGACCACGTCATGGCCGCGGGTGAAAATATCAACATGATGGTCTACGACACGGAGGTTTACTCCAATACCGGCGGTCAATCTTCAAAGGCCACGCCCACCGGTTCGGTGGCCAAGTTTGCCGCCTCCGGCAAGAAAACCACCAAGAAGGACCTGGGGGCGATGATGATGAGCTACGGGTATGTGTATGTGGCCTCCGTGGCCATGGGCGCCAACAAGCAGCAACTGGTCAAAGCGGTGGCCGAAGCCGAAGCTTACAACGGGCCTTCGCTCATTTTGGCGTATTCGCCCTGCATCAACCATGGGATCATGCGCGGTATGGGACACAGCCAGGACGAGGAAAAGCTGGCCGTGCAATCCGGTTATTGGCCGCTGTACCGTTACAATCCGCAGCTCAAGGCCGAGGGCAAGAATCCCTTCACCCTCGACTCCAAGGAGCCCGACGGCAGCCTCGACACTTTCCTGGCGGGAGAAGTCCGGTACGCGTCCCTGAAACGGGTGTTCCCGGACGAGGCCGAAAGGCTCCAGGGCCTATTGACGAAAGAAGTGCAGGAACGGTATCAGGCGCTCAAGCAACTGGCCGACCCCACGGTTGTCTGCCAGGAAGAAGCGAGTGCTTAGGGCTCACTCAAAAATAACTTCACATTTTGGACGCCGATGCATCCCGTCCGACTGTGTTGCGAAAACTCTGAATATCCAGATATTCCTGCGTTTTCGCGCCTTGCCGGCCGGGCGCCTCAACACCCAAAATTGGGAACTTATTTTTTCGTGAACCCTTAGCGCAAGAACGCCGCTGAATCGCTGTATGAAATTCGAAAGAGCCGTTTGACGTCGTCAAACGGCTCTTTCGTCCGGGTTTCTGAAAAGTGTAATCGAATCGCCGCTGTTCTTGTTTAATGCATCCTGCTGCATCCAGACAGCGGGCGCTTTCACTGCTGATGAACCCTTCCGCGTCAAAATTCACCGAAACGACCCGGGTGGTCAGGAAAATGGATTTCCACAGCAACAGATTTGATTCGGCCGATACCCATTCCTGCCGGCGCTGCGGCACCTGCTGCCGCAAGGGCGGTCCTGCTTTTCATCTCGCCGACCGCCCTCTGATCGAAAAAGGGACGATCCCGCTGCGGAAGCTGTTTACCATCCGGAAAGGGGAGCGGGTCAAGGACCCCATTCGCGGAGTGGTGCGGCCGGTGAGCACCGAACTGATAAAGTTAAAGGGCAGCGCAAATACATGGACATGCACATTTTTTAACGAGCGGGATTTCAGCTGCCGGATATACGCCGGGCGCCCGTTGGAGTGCCGGCTGCTCAAGTGCTGGGACACGACTGACGTGGAGGAAATGACGGCAAGGGACTGCTTGACGCGACGCCACCTCCTGGAAGGCGTGGCCGGGCTCTGGGACTTGGTAGCGGAACACGAG
This sequence comes from Desulfobacteraceae bacterium, assembly GCA_029287875.1. Lineage (GTDB taxonomy): Bacteria > Desulfobacterota > Desulfobacteria > Desulfobacterales > SG8-13 > JARFQH01. The sequence goes on from JARFQH010000318.1 coordinate 3,654, forward strand.
GCGCGGTGCAGCTGCGAGAAACTCGGTGAGATGATGGCGCATTTAAAAAAGGAGCGGCCGAAGAAGACGGAGAAAGCCTTTGCCGAGATTCTCAACTACGATCGCCATCTGCGCCGACTGGTGGTTGAAAAGAGCCGGATCGACCCGGAAATCCTCGATTTCCTCTTCGGCCGTCCCCTGGAAAAGATTCTGGCGATGTTCTAATCCGTGCCTTCAGCGGTTTCGATAAAATCACGGTTCAGTTTCCGATAAGCTACATCGGTATTGATGGCATGAATCTCTTTATCAAGGCGGTCGGCAAGTTGATCTTCTGTTACCTCAAGATCAAAGCGGTTTTGAAGGTTTAGCCAAAAATGAGGTGACATCTTGAAAAATCGCCCCAGACGCAAGGCTGTATCTGCGGTGATGGCCCTTTTTCCATGGACGATTTGATTAATACGTATTGGAGGCACACTTATATCCTTGGCCAGTCGATACTGACTGATGCCCATTGGTCTTAAAAATTCCTCTCTGAGAATTTCACCTGGATGGATGGGAGGAAGTTTATTTTTCTTCACGATGGCCTCCTAATGGTAATCCGTAATTTCAACATCGTACGCATTCCCGGCTCTCCACTTGAAACATATTCGCCACTGGTTGTTGATGCGAATGCTGTGTTGCCCTTTACGGTCAGCTTTTAGGACCTCCAACCTGTTGCCGGGCGGAACCCGAAGAGCATTCAGCTCAGATGCTGCATCCAGCATGACAAGCTTTCTACGTGCAAGATGCTGAATATTTTTTGGTAATTTTCCAGAAAAGATTCGATTAAATATTTTTTCGGTTTCTTTATTCTGGAAAGATTTTATCACGATGAAATATTAACGCAGTACGTTATTAACGTCAAGCGCTAATTCTTAAATTGAATGGATCTGTTTTTTCTGATTAATTTGAGAATCCCGATATCTAAAAACAGAAATTTTCAAGTCTAACCGGCGGTGGGGATTAATAGCAGGTAACAAAAATATAGCCAGCATTGTATGACCACAATATATAGTAGCTGCGTCAAAAATTAAAAGGTGCGTCATTCATTGAGAATATCACACCTTTCTCAGTTCCACCTTAAATCAAAGTATAGCAGAAGATCACACATTCCATAAATCCAGGATCATAATCCAATTCTATTAGTAGTCAACTGCTGGATGTTATTTTGGCTCATGATCGCTCTCTCGGTATATCCTCAATGGTACGGAATCCTTGATATGCAGATCACGTTGTGGGAAAGCGATTTCGATTTCATTGGCGTGAAAGCTGTCCCATATCTCCGACAGTATCGCGTCTTTGACGCCGGCTATTCCATTTTGGGGATCGTTGATCCAGACGCGCAAGCTAAGATTGACGGTACTGTCACCGAATTCGCTTATCAGGCATTTCGGACCGGGATTTTTCAACACCCGGCCGATATCCATAGCAGCCGAGACGGATAGCGCAATGGCCATTTTCAAATCGGACGTATAAGAGATACCAAATGGTATGTTGAGGCGCACCAGGTTATCGTTTAACGATAAATTCTCGATTTTTTGTGTCACAAAGGATTCATTGGGAATGAGCAGCAAGTTTCCGTCGCGGGTGGTTACGTGGACATACAGTGCGCCTA
>JARFQH010000193.1 GCA_029287875.1 Desulfobacteraceae bacterium
TATGCATCTCGTGGTGGCCACGAAACGGCCGAACACTTTTTCCATGGCATCGGAAACTTCGCCGACCGTGGCCCGCATCCGTATGGCCTCGATGCAGGCTTCCAGAAGATTACGGTCGGTTTCAGCCGCCTTGGTGACGGCCTCCAGTGCTTGCTTCGCGGCGGCATTGTCGCGCTTTGCTCTGGTCTCTTTTAATCTGGCAACCTGTTCGTCCCGAACGGTACCCGGTACTTCCAGGATGTCCATCAACGGCTCGTCTTTGATTTTGTATTTATTGACGCCGACGATCACATCCAATCCCTGATCGATTCGGGCCTGTCGCCGGGCGGCCACTTCTTCGACCCGCATTTTCGGCATCCCGGTCTCGATAGCCTTGGCCATACCGCCCAACTCTTCCACCTCGTCGATGATTTTGCCAGCTTCTTTGACGATTTCGGCGGTCAGGGCCTCTACGTAGTAGGAGCCGCCTAAAGGATCGATCACGTGGCAAATCTGGGATTCCTCCTGAATAATCAACTGGGTATTGCGGGCAATCCGGGCCGAGAAATCGGTCGGCAGGCCGACCGCCTCGTCGAAAGAGTTGGTGTGTAAGGACTGTGTGCCGCCCAAAGCAGCCGCCAGGGCCTCCAATGTCGTACGGATGATATTGTTGTACGGATCCTGTTCGGTCAGGCTCCAGCCCGATGTCTGAACGTGGGTGCGCAGCATGGCGGAGCGTGGATTCTTGGGATTGAACCGGCTGATGCGCTCATGCCACAGGAAGCGTGCCGCCCTGAGCATGGCGATCTCCATGAAGAAATTCATTCCGACTCCGAAAAAGAACGAGAGACGCGGTGCAAAGGTGTCGATGTCGAGGCCGGCTTTCAGCGCCGCACGCACGTATTCCAAACCGTCGGCCAGAGTGAAGGCACATTGGAGAACCGAGTCGGCCCCGGCTTCCATCATGTGGTAGCCGCTGATGCTGACGGTGTTGAACTTGGGCATGTGCTGCGAACAGTAGGCGATGATGTCGGAGACGATCCGCATGGACGGCTCCGGCGGGTAGATATAGGTGTTGCGGGTCAGGTATTCCTTGAGGATGTCGTTTTGAATCGTCCCGGTCAGCTGCTCCTGCTTGACGCCTTGCTCTTCTGCAGCCACGATGTAACCGGCCAGGATCGGCAGGACCGCGCCGTTCATGGTCATGGAGACGCTCATCTGGTCGAGTGGGATCTGATCGAACAGGATTTTCATATCCTCCACCGAGTCGATCGCCACACCGGCTTTGCCGACATCGCCGACCACCCGGGGGTGGTCCGAGTCATATCCGCGGTGGGTCGGCAGATCGAAGGCCACCGAAAGCCCTTTCTGTCCGGCCGCCAGGTTTCGGCGATAAAACGCGTTGGATTCCTTGGCCGTAGAGAACCCGGCATACTGACGGATCGTCCAGGGCCGACCGGCGTACATGGTCGCCATAGGGCCGCGCACATAGGGCGGAAAGCCCGGCAGGGTGTTGGCCTGCGGCAGATCGGCGATGTCCTCGGCCGTGTAGAGCGGTTCGACGGTTATGCCTTCCGGGGTCTTCCAGTTCAGGCTTTCGACGGTTTTCCCCTTCATCTGTTTGGACGCGAGTTCCTGCCATTTTTTCGAATTTGGATGTTCGGCCATCATAAACTCCTTTTGATTACAAATTTCTGATTATAAAAGCCTCCAGTCAACCGCTATACCGCTTTACCGTTGTTCTGTCGATTGCTGCGCGGGTCGGCACGAAGTGTTAAAAACTATCTATATAAAGACAACGAGCGGAAGTCAATTTTTTTAGATCAATATTAAATACAACAGAATTTCGGCAACAACATCAGGGCTAATTTGCTACGAAGTCTCGGATGCCTGCTATAAGAGACCCAAATCAGGTGTTTTTCTGTACATAACTTGAAAATGGATACGTAGTTGAATATGTTAATTGGCAGTTTTCATTTCTACAAAATCGCTTATTCCTATAAAAGGCTTCAGTCAAAAGCCGCAGGACTTCAGCATGATACGTCCAAAGAGCTTACAGCAGCGTCTTTCGCTGTTCATGATTTTGCCGGTGGCCCTGCTGCTGGTCGGCATGGGAATTGCCAGCTTCATTTATGCCCGGGACGCGCTGCTTTCGCAGTGGCAGGAAGCCGCCGTCCTGAAACTCCAGCGCGGCGCCCACCTGGTGGACATGCATCTCAGCCGCATCCGGAATTGGATTCATTCCCTGGATAAAGCCGCCGAAAGCAGCAACCCTGACATAATTTTCCAGTGGGTGACCGAGCAGCTGAAAGCTCAGGAAGGAGTGGTGCGGCTCGATTTGACCTGGCAGGACAATACCGCCAATGACACAATACCAATGAAGCCGGGCATGATGGGTCCCGGATCCGCCAAGGGCCAGGGCATGGGAGGCAGCCGAGGGGATAGGGCCGAAATGATGAGACGCATGCAACGTTTCCACCGGACCCGCATAGGCGACATCACGGCCCCGAGGTTTGATGCCCTTAAAAAAAATCAAACGGTATCGTTGGTATCGGATCTGCTCGATAAAAACGGCCAAACCCTTGGTCGGCTGGCAGTCGTCCTGAGCTTTGAGTACCTGGTGAAAAATGTCGTCAATAGCAGCTGGTGGCAGAGCAATGAGGGATTTCTGGTCGACGATCATGGAAAAATACTCACCGGAACGTTTCCGGGAAAACGAAATGAATTGTGGGAAACCAATGAGCCCCTGGAAAGGGAAACCTTAAAGACCATCGAACAAAGGCCATATGGGACGTTGCTCGGCAGCGGTCATCCGCCTTCGGAGGTGAGCGGTTTTTACAAACTGCAAGAAGCGCCCTGGACACTGGTGATGATCGCACCGGGCAGAAAGATTCTTTCTCCCATTTTGCGCTTTCGACTGTACTATTTCATTACCAGCGCCGGGTTTATTCTTTTAATTCTGTTGCTGATGAAATTGGTGACCGGGCAGACGGTCTCAGCGATCAAGGAAGTGTCCCGGGCTGCCGACCGGATTGCCCGGGGTGATTTCGACCAACCGCTGCCGATAAAAACCCGGGATGAAGTCGGGCACTTGATGCGAAGTTTTAATACCATGATGGAGCAGCTCAAGGAGCGGATCGGGCTCAAGGCGGCCCTGGATCTGGCCATGGAAGTCCAGCAGAATCTGCTTCCGAAGCGATATAACGCACTGCCGGGATTGGATATCGCGGGGCGCAGCCATTATTGTGATGAAACCGGCGGGGATTACTATGATTTTCTGGAGGTTTGTTGCAGGGATTCGAACCAATTTGGCCTGGCTGTCGGCGATGTCTCGGGGCACGGGATTTCGGCGGCCCTGCTGATGGCGTCGGTGCGGGCTTTTTTGAGGTGTAGGGTGACCCAGCTCGGCGGCGCTGCCGATATCATCACGGATGTAAACCGGCTGGTAACGGCCGATACGCGTGAGAGCGGCCATTTCATGACCCTGTTCTACGCTGAAATCGATCCTTCTTTAAAAACCCTTCATTGGCTGCGGGCCGGCCATGATCCCGCCTTTTTTTACGACCCGACCTCGGACGCCATCGAGGAGTTGCACGGAGAAGGTATGGCCCTCGGGGTTGATGCAAACTATGCCTACCGGCAGAGTGCCAAAACAGGCTTGTCGGCGGGTCAGATCCTTCTGATCGGAACCGATGGTATCTGGGAAACCCGCGATGATTCCGGCCGGATGTTCGGCAAAACGCGGCTTGCCGATCTCATTCGTGAGCATGCCTCCTATTCTTCCGAAAGATTGATTCAGGCCATCATGACAGCATTGAAGGATTTCCGGGGATCCGCCAAACAGGAAGACGATGTTACCCTGGCCGTTGTAAAAATTGCTGATTGATTGTTCCTGTTCACCGAATGTCCCCTGCCAAAATGGAATTATGTCTTTGCGATATTGGGCTGAAACTCGTGGCGTCTACAGGTCACTCCAGCTCATATAATCTGACTCGTAATTATAGGTGTCATCTCCATACGTATCGACAATAATCCGGCATAAATTTTTATCAAATACAAGCAAGCGAGCTTTTGTGCCGTCTCCACCAACGACCTGCAGTTCTCCGAATGAAGGCCACTCGTCATTGTGGAAGATACGCACAGGGAGTATCGTGGACAGATCGACGTGGCCATAAGTTGGATGATAGAACCTTCCCGACACCTCGATATCAGCGTAATCGACGCCTTCGAAAATGGTAAGCGTATAGTCCTTGACCCAGAATACTTCCCCGGAACTGTCTTCCATCAACATGTCGACCGATGCTGTAGATGAGGGTCTTGACACATCAACTAAGACATCACCGTCTATTACATATGATTGATCGCCTGATGTT
>JARFQH010000337.1 GCA_029287875.1 Desulfobacteraceae bacterium
GTCTTGCCCTGATTGATGGCACCCATGGTGCGCTTGTAATCGTCGGGCACCCGCCAGAAGATCTTGTGGCCGATCCCCTTCTCGGCTTCCGGCAGCGTGATCGATGTCTTTTTCGCAAAGCGGTTGACCACCACGCGAAGCTTGGTTTTCACCGCCCCTTGCTCCACGGTCTCGATGGCCTGGATCACCTTTCTGGTGTTGGTCAGGCAGGGCAGCGTCAACAGGGTCACCACGAAAAAGCGGTCGGCCATTTCCAGAATCTTCGCCAGGCTGGCGCCCATGACGAATCCGCAATCGAGGATGGTGTAATCATACGCGTCGCGCATCGTCTCCAGCAGCCGATCCACAACGTCGGCCTGGATGGTGTGCAAGCCCTCGTCCAGTCTGGCCGGCGCGGGCAGAATATGCACCCCCGATGCCTTGTGGTGGGTGAGCACGTTGTCCAGCAATGTGGCGTCGAGCCGGTGGATGTTCTTGAGAATCTCCCCCCAGTTGAAACCGGGCTTTATGTCGAAAAAGAGCGGGATGTCGCCCAGAATGACGTGCATGTCGACCAGGGCGGTGTTGTAACCTTCGAACTTTGCCGCCAGGCTGGCGGCCATATTAACCGCCAGGGTGGTGGTGCCCACACCGCCTTTGCTGCCGAAAAAAGTGATGATTCTGCCCCGGCGCGGCCTGCCCCCTTCCGCTTTTGGCTTGACCGTCAGCGACAACCTGCCGAGAGCGGCCCGGACCTCCTCCTCGTCCAGCGGCTGGGGAAAAAACTCCTTTACGCCGATGCGCATGGCCTGCAGCAGCACGTTGGCGTCGAGGTTGTCGCCGGTGAGGAAAACGTGGCCCACCTTGCCCTTGCGCATGACGGTCTCCACCGTGCGCAGGTCTTGCTTGATGTCGTCGCCCAGCTCTAGGATCAAAAGATCCAGCGCGTCGCCGCTCTCGGACCGGTTGACCTTGAACATCTCGAATTCGGCCAGCAATGTCTCGAACTTTTTGCGGACACCCTCCTTCTCAACGGCGACCTTGGTTGAAATCGTACCCTCGGCCATTTACCTGCTTTCTTTGTGTTGTATGTTTTTATGTTAAGCGCTAACCTCAATACACATTATTAGGTACCCCCTGTTCCGCCAAGGCAATTGTTGGCATCTTCCCCATATGCGTCTTGGCTGGTCGGGTCAGGGCAAACCAGCACCGGTATCTTGGCCAGAATGCCGAAATTTTCACCTCCAGAGCCGCCTCTTGGGTCAAACCTTTCACAGCTTGGTAAAAAATATAAGGAAAAATTATCGTAAGGCGCGTAGGGTGTTTGCCCTTCTTCAGTCGTGACATTACGAAGGTTTAGATCGCTATCTCTGCGGAAACTATCCCACATGGCGATACGCTCAGTCTGGGTAGCGTCTGCCATGACGTCTGCGTCGGGCCATAAACGTTCGCAGTTCTGACCGAACAGTGCCCTGGGCACTTCGTTATATTGGGGGTCTGTACCAAGTTGGGTGATCCAGGCAACATCGACACCCACGGCACCTCGGACCTCCTCACAGTTATTGACACTCTGGCCGGAGCAGGCAATTACAGGTAATACCATCTCCCAGGTTCTACGGATATAATTCAATTTTTCTTGTAACTCCCTATCAGCACGATCTTCTGAATTGTACGTTTCCATAATTGCTCTTAGGCCAGGTGGTTGAGCAGCAATCAGATCATCCAGGGTTGAGTACCCCTGACTCTCATAACACCAATCATATACTTCAGCGTCTGAAAGGCCCGTGATTATAGTACCTTCATAACCGGTTTCTGGATATTCAGCGATATTTCCCTCGTCCCAGCAATCATGCAGGTCGCCCCAAGCTGAATTTCCGAGGTTTCCATTGATCATGGCCATGCCTTCGCCAAAAATAATCGGTGAGGGGTTGCCTTCCGCGCAAATCACATTTTGTACATCCGGTGAGTTGGTCCCACTGCCACATGTGTCTTGATCCTGATTGAAGTCTGTCCACCCCCCGGTTTCACTGGTTGCTGGATCGTTGCCGGAGTTGATCATTCGGCCGATGTTACAGTCATAACTGCCGTCATTTGGATCCAAAATGGAACCTTCGCAAATAGCAATCGGCTGATCTACCTCTAAGGGGTTGAGCCTACCGGCAAAACCAATGTAGGCCACGGCTTCACGATTGAGACCTTGATCAACCCATTCTTCTCCAAAAATCTGAGCGAAGACGTTTATGATGGGGTTGACCTCGCGCCTAGCGACCACACGCACGGCATTAATGAAGATGGGGTCGTGATCCGGATCGTCCAGTTCCTCTGTTGGAACGCCAGTCAAGGGCGCGAGCGTCGTTGATTCACTGGGGTAAAAACCACGCTCAGTAGAGTCGGATAGCCCGAAACTCCAATGCCCGCGCTGCACGTCCAACGTGTTGCCTTCTGCAGAGGCCACGACCTCGGGTGACCGCTGGTCGGAATGAAGATTTTCGACGGCAACCTGCTTGGCGACCAGATTGGCGCCCGTGTTGATCGCCGTGCCGTAGGTATTGTAAAGCACAGCCGCACCGGCCAGAGCGCCGGCGTCGGCCGCGTTCTGTAACTCATTGCTCACGAGCACATAGGTGCGGTAGGTATCATAGCCAAATGCCTGTCTCTTATACACATCTGACGCTGCCGAC
>JARFQH010000039.1 GCA_029287875.1 Desulfobacteraceae bacterium
CTGTTTCATTATCTCGTATTCATCGCTGTTGAAACGACCCGGTTTTTTGAGAATCAAATCCGAAATGGCAACCTTGCCGACATCGTGAAGCATGGCCGCCATGCGGAGCAGATCACGATTCAAATCGATTTCTCTCTGCGGTAAATTGCGCAGGTTGGCCCATTTTTCATAAATTTCAACCGCGAAACCACCGACGCGATTGACATGGGCGCCGGTTTCCTTCGGATCCCGCAGTTCAGCCATGCGGATCATCCTCAGGATGATGGCTCGCGTCATCTGGGCACGCTCCAACGCCACAGCGGCAATACTGGCGAATTGCAGCATCATTTTTTCGTCTTTTTCGGAAAATGAGATGACGTTCTTATCGTCCTCCTGAGCATTGATGATTTGCAGGATACCCAGGATTGACCCATTGGCGGATTTCAAGGGAATGGTCAGCGCGCTGCGGGTGGCGTAGCGAGACGCCTCATCGAATTCTTTGCTGAAGTTGTACGGCGCGGTCGCTTCGATTTCATAAACATGAGCGATATTCAGAGGCTTTCCCGTTGAGGCGACGTACCCGGCAATACTCTGCTCGTTGACTGGCAGGGAAAAGGTCGAATAGATCAGTTTTTCGCCTTTCGAGAGCCGTTTCTGGAGGGTGTCATTCTGGGTATAAGTAAACTGCAGGATCTTATCTTCGGCAATGTAAATCGACCCTGCATCCGCATTCACAAAGCGCCTGGCCTGGGTAAGAATATGCTCCATGAGGATGTCGAGGTCACTGACCCGATTCAATTGAATGACCAATCGACTCAACGTCTCCATCTTTTCTTTTTCGGTCAACATCTTTGCATCTCCCCGAATCGAAGTCCGTCACGGTAGATGTGCCGGCCTGCCGAGCTCCAATTTAACGGGTGAACGGGCCGGGGAAAACGACCCCCTATCCTCACTTCGCCAGAGATAGGAACATATCACAGGCCGTAGTAAAATTGAATAGCAGGCATAACCGAAAATGAAGGGCTGCCGGCCTCATGCACCCGAGAATATTTGCAAAACAGGCGCCGATATGCTAAATTATATTGTATTCGAAAGTCTACCTATTTATTGCCGAGCGAACTCGAGCACGACTTGACAAATTTTTAAATCATAACTTGATGTTTATTTCATAAGCTCCTGAAAGGAGGTTATTTTTTATGTACTTGCTGAAAATCATCATTCCGCTTGTTTTTCTCGTATTCACGGGCGCAGCTTCGGCAGAATTTTACAAATACGTGGATGAAAAGGGCAATGTCCATTTTACGGACGATTTTAATCAAGTGCCCGCCGATCAGAGGAAACAGGTCCGAGGATACGAAGAATATCGGCAGCCGGCGCCCGCAAAAACGTCTCAGGCCAAAATTGACCCTGCCGGCGAACCGGGTGTAGACAAAACCGCGTCGAGCAAAACGCGTGATGACGGCGAATCACTCGATTTCGACAAACAGTTAAAAGCGCTGGATCAAAGAAAAGCCGAATTGGCCGGCGAGTACGAAGCGCTCTTGAAGGAAAATGCCCATCTGAACGAAATGAAAAAGACCGTCAAGAACAGGGCCGCTGCGGACCAGTATAACGAAAGCGTCCGGAAGTTGAACGCAAAATTACAAGAGCACGACCGGAAGCGAAAAGAATTTTTTACTGATGTAGAGAATTACAACGCCAGAGTCGGCCAGGAAAACAAGGCCAGACAAAAATCGAAATCGACGACCCCCTAAAGGTCGCCGCCGCTGGGCGGCGCCACCCAATAAACCGGATTACCCGTCGGATCTCTCCGGCGGAGGACTCCTGAGAATCTTGCCGCCATGTCACCTCACATCACCAATGAATTTGTCAAAATAGCGACCCTGGAGAGCCTCGTGGAAGCCCAGGTTGTGGAATCCATCCTCACGGAACAACACATTCCCCATCGGATACGCTCGTTTCACGACACGGCTTATGATGGGCTGTTTCAACTTCAAAAGGGATGGGGTGACCTTTACGCACCGGCATCATATGAATCGGAAATTACAGAAATCCTGACCGGCATCCGTACCCAATCGACGTCTCCGGAACCGTGACGCGATCCCCCCATTCCGATCGGACATCAAACAAGACGGCGCTGGCTCTCCCCCTAAATTCTTGTTGTAATTGTTGAGCTAATATAAATATCTAATCGATAATAAAGGATTTTTTAAATGACAAATTTTTCCGCCAAAGAATTCGAAGAAGCCCTGCGCATCGGTCGTCCCCCCACCATTGAGCGTCTTTTTCCCAACTCGAGAGCCCTTATCGTGAGTGGCAAATTCGTCGACCGTGCAATGCTGGCCAAGGGCCGGGCAATCGCAATGGCCGCCAATGGTCGAAGCAATATTGTCATCCGAGGTGTGCTGCGCGCCGCTCAAAGAGCCAACGCGGCCCTCATCGTCGAAATCGCAAAATCAGAAGGCGGCGCCAGCGCCTATTGCGCCGTTAACTATTGGAACATCGCCCGTCAGGTAGATGCCGCCTGCAATGAACTTGGCATTACGATACCGGTTGCCGTCCACGCTGACCATTACGGTATTAAAAGCGATACCGATATTGCAGCGGCAGAAATCGAGATCCCGACGCTTTTCGAAGCCGGGGTTACATCGATCGCCGTCGATGCCTCCCACCTGCCCGACGACCAAAACCTGCTTGCGAGCATCGCGCTCAATCGATGCATACCGGATTGGGCGGGGCTCGAAACCGAAGTAGGTGAAATTAAGGGGAAAGAAGGCCTATCCACCGTGTCGGAAGCCCTTTTTCTCATGCAGGGTCTGAATGCTCATGACATCTTCCCGGACTGGATCGCCTTGAACAACGGCACCACTCATGGAATCGAGGCCAGCGCACAGGGTATTCAAGTCGATTTGACCCGGCAGATTCATACTGCGCTCGCCAAATTCAACGTGTCCGGCGCCCAGCACGGCACCTCCGGCAACAGCACGGAGCGGCTCAAGCAGATTGCCGACAATACCCGGACCACCAAGGCCAACGTGGCCACCGCCCTGCAAATGATTTCCTGGGGACTGGAGGTCAATGACTACGGAAACGCCCTGCTCGATGAGCAGGGCAATTTTGTAAAAGTTGAAGGCCAGGGAGTCACTGAAGACATGTGGCGGCAGATGGTCGCCTATGCGCAGGCCAACGGCCTCAAAGCCGGCAACTATAAAAAGCTCAACCTGCCTTTCGAAAACAAGCTCCTCGGCCAGCCCCTGGATATCCGGGAGCGCATGGTTCGGCGGGTCGAAGACTTTGCGTACCATCTTATGGTCAATGTTTTCAATGCGTCTGATACGGCCCCTTTGGCCGTTCAAACGATTCTATCGTCCGCGAGTTATGATCCAGGTCCCAAGGCCGAGAGAATCGAAGATTCGGTTGATTGGACACCGGAAAAAATCGTCCACCGGGCCCGATCCATCCAATCGACCAAGGGGCCGGA
>JARFQH010000210.1 GCA_029287875.1 Desulfobacteraceae bacterium
GAATCCATATGCCTGAAAGGTAGTATAGACGCTTTGGTTAAAGCCGTTTTTATTAAGTCGAACCCCCGGCAGGTGTCAAGTCATTCGCGCGGGTGAAATTTATGATGCAGGTATTTGAGGTGATCGCGTGCCACATGGGTGTATATCTGAGTCGTGGCGATGTCGGCATGGCCCAGCATGGTTTGAACCGCCCGCAAATCGGCGCCGCCTTCCAGTAAGTGGCTCGCAAAGGAGTGCCGCAGCGTGTGGGGCGTGATCACCTTTCTGAGCCCTGCCCGAAGGCCGTAACGCTTGATCAACTTCCAAAAACCCTGGCGGCTGAGTGGTTTTCCGGCCCGGGCGACAAAAAGGGTGGCACTGATACGGTCTGTGAGAAGCGCCTGGCGTGCCCCGGTGGTATAGCGTCGGATTTTTTCTTGAGCATACTGGCCGATCGGCACCACGCGTTCCTTGGCGCCTTTGCCGAAAACGCGAACATAACCGGCGGTCAGATTGACATCCTGCAGTTTGAGGGTGATGAGCTCCGAGACGCGCAGACCGGCCGCATAGAGCAACTCCAGCATGGCCGCATCACGACAACCGGAGGGCTTCTTGGGGTCGGGGGCCTCGAGCAGGCGTTTGACCTCGTCGATCGTCAAAACATCCGGCAGCTTCAGACCACTTTTTGGCAGATCGATCAGTCGCGTCGGGTCACTGCTCAAAATTTCCTCCTGCGCGAGGAACCGGTAAAACCCTCTAATGGACACCAAGTGACGGGCACGCGAGCGGGCATTCAACCCATCTTCGCGCATCGAAATGAGATACTTGAGGATCAGCGGGGTGTCCGCTTCGGACACAGCCGCTCGCCCGCTTTCATCCAGGAAGGAAATGTAGCGAACGAGATCGCGGCTGTACGCCTCGATGGTTTGAGCCGCGAGCCCTTTTTCAACCATCAGAAAATCGATATACCGGTCCAGCAGCGCGTCGCAAGATGCCTGCATAGGCCCCTTTCCATTTATATGCGGTAATTGGCCGGATCCAGGCCGTTGAGCACTTCGGCGCCGTCCTGCCGCACCACGACCATGTTTTCGAGGCGCACGCCGCCCCAGTCGCCCAGGTAAATTCCGGGTTCGACCGTCGTCACCATTCCCGCTTCAAGCACGGTATCTTTCAGCGGGCTGAGCCGGGGTGCTTCGTGAATAGCCAGGCCGGTGCCATGTCCCAGACCGTGACCGAATTTGTCGCCGAAGCCCTGCATTTCAATGTGGTCGCGGGCGATGCTGTCCACTGCCCGTGAGCTCATGCCGGCCTTGATCGCATCTATGGCCCGGCGCTGGGCATCCAAGACGGTCTGAAAGACCTTTTTAAAGGTGTCGTCCGGCTCGCCGATGACGACCGTGCGGGAGATGTCGGAGCAGTAACCGTCAAGTCGCGCCCCCCAGTCGAACAAAATCGGTTCCCCGACTCTGATCCGGCGATCGCCTGGAATCGCATGCGGCAGCGCGCTGTTGGGGCCGGATGCCACGATGGTCGGAAAGGAGAGCCCCTCGGCACCGGTTTCCCGCATCCCTTTTTCCATGATCCAGGCCAGCTCTTTTTCAGTCATGCCCGGTTCTATTTTTTCAACACACTCGCTGAAAGCCGTTTCGGCAAGCGACAGGGCATTACGCAAAGTTGTGATTTCCGTTTCCGCTTTCTTGATCCTCAACTGCTCCACCAGATCCTCTACTGGCTTGAGGACCACCTCGAAACCGGCCTGAACAATGGCGTCTGATATTTTGTGGTACTGATGAACCGACAGACGCACGCTTTCGAAGCCGAGGGTCTTTGTGCCAAGGGTCTTTAAATGACCGGGTAACTCTTCCGCCAGGCCCTTTTTGTAGCAGACGATTTTGTAAAGGCGAGCCTCATTGCGGGCCTGAAGTTCGTAGCGCGTATCGGTCGCCAGAATCAGATCGTTGCCGGTTATGAGCAGCGCTCCGGCGGATTCGTCGAACTGGGTGTCTTGGCCGGTAAATCCGCTCAGGTAGCGGCGATTTTCGTCCGTGAGCACCAGTAGAGTATCAGTTTGAGTGCCGGGCAGAAGTTCACGCAGACGTGCGATCCGTTCCGCGATCAGATTTTCCAAGACAATTTCCTTTTTTTTCGGTTTTGTGGTGATGGCCGTTCAAGGAGTTCAACGAGTATAACACATTGCGGCCGAGGATCAAGTCGCCCGCCACCGTTGCGGAAACGAGGTGTATTGACACGGTGCAGTGGTACTGGTAAAAAAAACAATCTTGTCGTCAAGGTCGTCACCGTGACGGCTTCACCTCCCAAACGGCCGGTCGGGCACCCGCCAATCGCTCGCGGCCGACGCATCAACACCATGGATAAACCCAACCCCGACCCAACTGAAAAGTACATCCGGGGGCTAATGGATATCAGCCGCGCCATCACCTCCGATCTCTACATCGAAGACATTCTCAAGCTGATCGTCATGGTCACGGCCAAAGTCACCGGTGTCGAAATCTGTTCGATGTGGCTGATCGACGAGAACGTCAACCCGGTGAAGATTCGCCTCAAGGCCACTCAGGCCATCGATCCTGACTACGTCAAGGATCGCGCGCTCAATCTAAACGAGGGCATCGTCGGATATGTCGCCACGACCAAAAAACCGTTGACGGTATCGAACGTCCTGCAAGAGCCGCGCTTCAAAGAAAAGGAAATGGCCGCAAAACTCGGGCTGGTGTCGATGCTCAGCGTACCGCTGCAGGTCAAAGACGGC